>CAIOSS010000818.1 GCA_903860995.1 uncultured delta proteobacterium
CATCAGCACGCCATGGAGCCCCTCTTCGCTCCAGTGCTCGGCGTTGCGCTTCACCCGCAAGCTGAGCAGCGTGTTGCATCCGCTCTCGGTGGCGCCGCTCCCGACGGGCAGTCCGCGCTTGCGCAGCGCCACGTATGCGGAGACCTGCGCCGCGTACCTCCTCGATCGCCCGTGGAACCTGGACTACAAGTCGGCACTCGCGAAGGGCTGTGCCATCGCGACCGGGGTGATCGAGGGCGCCTGCCGCCACCTGGTCAAGGACCGGATGGGCATCACCGGCGCGCGGTGGGACCTGCCGATGGCCGAGGCCGTGCTGCGGCTGCGTGCGCTCCAGGCCAGCGATCACTGGGCGGCGTACCTACGCTTCCATCTCGAACGAGAGCGCTTCCGCAACCACCGCGATCCCCACGGCGCGAAAGAGGCTGCGTGCGCAGCGTGCGACACACCGACTACGCAACGATGTTCATCGCCGCGTTACGCGAGAAGAGCCGCACCCTCAGGATCTCCTGGGAGCGCTCGCTGGCCGCACCGACCACCGTGGACGCCACTCAGCCGATCGGACGTCGCTGCGTCGCCGCCCTGCGCTGTTCGAACTCACGGAGCACGTTGGGGCGGTTCGCTTCGAGCTGCATGTTCCATCCGTGAATCGCCCAGGGTGTGCGTTGTGCGATCGCGGTGAGCAACGGGTTGGCCTCCGCGGCCGTCACGGGGTGTTCGATTCGGGAGAGCTGACTCGTTCGGACGCCCTTCTCTTCGAATTCCACCACACGCTCGACGACTACCAGGATCTGGGCGCCTACCTGCGTGCTGTACACCCACGCGATGTCCTCGTAGAGCACGAGCGCGGTGGGGCCAGAGGTGCTGCACAGCCACGTGGGCAACAGCCTCAGCGCCTTGTCCTTGAGGGGCGCGCCGCCGAGCTCACGATCCAGCGCGTGCGCGAGACCCTCGAGCGTCGTGTTCATGCGTCGCGCTGCCGTCTCGATGTACATCTCCGCCGGGGTGTCACGACGCAGGTCGAGCACGACCAGGTAGAGGCACCCTGCAATCACCAGGCAGAAGATCCCGATCCCGATCCAGCCGGCGAGCTCAGGATCGTTGCCGAGGATGAGCAACGGAAACATCCACAGCACGAAAATGCAGCCGAACAACCCCCGCGCCCCCGCGCGCCTCGCCCTGCGGATGCGGTAGTAGAGGGCGGTGCCAGGGGCGGGCGCGCCGGTGAGCCCGGTGGCCGCGAACCAGAACGCGAGCATGCCC
Organism: uncultured delta proteobacterium; assembly: GCA_903860995.1. Classification (GTDB taxonomy): domain Bacteria; phylum Myxococcota_A; class Polyangia; order Polyangiales; genus SCUS01. The sequence continues at coordinate 1,261 of CAIOSS010000818.1, forward strand.
GCGACGATCGCGCCGAGCACTCGTCCGATCGCATCTCCACTCGCCGAAGTCGCGGCCGTCGCGCCGGGCGTCATGTCGACGACGACGGCCCGGTCGGCGACGCGCAGAGATCCCTCGGTGACGAAGATCTCGCGCACGTCGTCCGGCAGGGTCGCCGCGAGGCCCTCGTAGCTGGGAGCGTCTTCGATGCTCTGCTCCGCGTTGATGTTGTAGCTCGAAGGCGGGGTGAGCACGAACACATGAACCGGCTGCGACCGCGTCCATCCCTCCGGGACGACTGGGAGGTAGAACGTAACCCCTCCGCGAGGGGCGTCTTGAGGGGCTGACGAGGTCGTGGTTGGCGGCGACGACCAAGCACGCTCCCGGTCCGACGTCGGCGTGGGCTACGGTATCGCCCGCGATGGACGAGGCGACGCTCTAGTCGAAGCTCCGCAAGATCGAGGCACTGCACGCGGGCACCACCAGCGACGGCGAGCGCGAGGCCGCCCGCCTCGCCGCCGAGCGCATCCGAGCCCGGCTCGCGGCGCAGCGCACCGAGTGGCGGGACATCGTCATGTCCTACAGCCTGCACGACCCCTGGAAGCGCAAGCTCTTCGTCGCCCTCTGCCGTCGCTACGGCCTCGCGCCCTACCGGGAGCCGGGGCAGCGCCGCAGCACAGTGCTCGTGCTGGCGCCGCGCAAGTTCCACGACAAGACACTCTGGCCCGAGTACCTCGCGCTCTCCGACGAGCTGGAGAAGCACCTCGCCGACCTCACCGATCGGGTCATCCGCGAGGCCATCCACGCCGACGTCAGCGAGGCCGAGGAGGGCGAGCC
>CAIOSS010000819.1 GCA_903860995.1 uncultured delta proteobacterium
CGCACGACGATGACGTCCGCGGCGTCCGTGCTCACCGCGTCGACTGCAGCCGCGTCCACGACGCCCGCGTCGCTCCCCCCATCGACCGCCCCGACGTCACTCCCCGCGTCGACCGCGCCCACGTCACTCCCCGCGTCGCTCTCCACATCCGTCACGTCGACGACGTCCACCACGTCCACCACGTCCACCACATCGACGACGTCCACCACATCGACGACGTCCACCACGTCCACCACGTCCGCGCTCGCGTCCGAGCACGCGGGCCCGCCGTCCGCCGGTGGCGTCCCTGCGCTGCACACGCCCGAACCGTTGCACGTCTCCTCGCCGTTGCAGGCGTTGCCGTCGCCGCAGCCTACGCCCGCCGCGGCCGGTCGATCGCTGGGGCACTGCCCGCTCCCGCCGGAGCAAACCTCCGCCGCGTCGCACACGCCCCCGCTCATCCGGCACACCGTCGTCCCCGGCGCGAAGCCGTCCGCCGGGCACGCCGCGCCGGTCCCGTTGCAGCGCTCCGCCACGTCGCACACCCCGGCCGCGGGACGGCACGTCGTGCCCGCCGCGAGGCCCACGTCCGCCGGGCACTGACCGCTCGACCCGGTGCAGCGCTCGGCCACGTCGCAGCCGCCGCCGATGCTCGGGCGGCACACCGTGCTCGACGGGGCGAAGGCGTCGGTCGGACACGCCGGTCCGTTGCCGGGGCAGCTCTCGGGGGCGTCGCAGGCCCCCCCGCTCGCGCGGCACACCGTCGACGTCGGCAGCACCGCGTCGGCCGGGCACGCCGGGCTCGCGCCGGTGCACACATCGGGCACGTCGCAGGACCCCGCGCTCGGGCGGCACACCACCCCGGCGCCCCGGAGCGAGTTGCCCGGACAGGTCGGGCCCGCCCCGGTGCAGGTCTCAGCCGGGTCGCACGCGCCCGCCGAGGGGCGACACTCCGTGGTCATCCCGGCGAAGCCGTCGACGGGACAGGCCGTGGCGACGCCGTCGCAGAGCTCGGCCACGTCGCAGACGCCCCCGCTCGTGCGGCACACGAAGCCCGCCGGGCGAATCGCGCACACGTTGAGCCCGCACACGGCGCACCCGCCGCAGGCCAGGTCGTCGGCGCAGAGCGCGGTCGAGGTCGTGAAGTCCGCCGCGGTGCTGTCGGTGTCCGCGAAGCTCACCTGGTTGCGCGAGGCGGCGACCCCGCCCCCGGGCGCGCTCATCGCGACGACGCCCGCGTACGCGCCGCTGCCGTAGACCACCACGTCGATCGCGGTGTGCGAGCGGTCGAGCACGACCACCTCGTCGCCCGCGTTGGCGAGGTTGATCGACCCGGTGGCCCACGGGGTGTACGCCGCGAGGTCGGGCGTGCCGTCCGTCGCCGCCCACTCGCCGTCCGCGGGCTCTCCGAAGCGCGCGGCGTAGCTCACGCCGCTGGTCGACAGCACGTAGGTCGCGCCCACGCCGAGGGTGGACGTCGGGAGGCTCACGGCCCCTTCGGCGCCGCCGACGGACTCCTCGTCCGTGACCCGATAGGCCAGCAGGGAGAGCGGGAAGGGGGTCATGTTGCGCAGGGCGATCCAGTCGCCGCCGGCGGTCGCGTCGCTGGCGGCGTTGGAGACGAAGCGGGTGACCGCGAGCGGCGCGTAGGGCTCTCCCGTCGCCCCGAACCACACGTCGAAGCTGTAGTTCACGGTCGCGTCGCCCGAGGCGCTGAACTCCGAGAAGGTGTTGGGGTACGGCGCCGCCCCGCGCGGGGCGTTGTAGTCGCTCACCGCGTCGAGCGCGTTGACGCCGGCCGCCCCGCCGACGTCGAGGGTGTTGCCACCGGACTGCTCGCGGAAGGTCGCGATGGTGAAGCGCAGCGGTGTGGCGGGAGGCGCCGACAGCCCGAGGCGCGACCACGGCACGGTGAACTCGACCACCGTGTCGGCCCCGGTGCCCACACCCACCGGGAGGGCTGCGCCCACCGCGGCGAAGGACTGGTCGAGAACCTGCGCCTGCGCGCCCGCGCGAAACTGCGTCTGCACCAGGAACTCCCACGCCGCCGTCGAGGCGACCGAGGTGTCGGCGAAGCCCGCGAAGAAGGTCTGCCCCGCGCCCGGCGCCCGGTCGGTGTCGATCGCCACCTGGATCTGCACCGGGTTGGTGGCCGCCGTCGCCGCGCCGTTGTCGAGCACGAACAGGAACGACAGCCCCACGGCGTCGCTGGTCACGCGCACCCGGGTGAGGTCGGCGACGTCCTCGGGGGTGGCGAGGTCGGTGCGCGTGTCGCCGGCCGCGTCGCGCCAGACGTACTCGCCCTGCTGCGTGGCGCTGCGGGCGATGATCCCGAGGTTGTCGCCGGGGGCCTCGCGGGTGAACCAGTCGGCGGCGCTCCCGTCGACGGTGACCGGGTGCGCCATCGCCCCCGGCGCGGCCAGGCAGGCCGCGAGAAACAGGGACCGCGCGGCGAAGGGCGACAGGCATCTCGTGACCGGCTTCATGTGGCCCGCGAGGGTAACCTACCGTCGGCGCAGCGCGGGGGTGTTGTCTCCCGTGGGCCGTGGCGGTACCTCTGCATCGGGCGGCGCCGACGGTGGTGTCGGCTCGCGTATGGAGGAGGTCTTTCATGGCGATGGTTCGTCGACGAACGTTCCTGGTTGCGGCGGCCTCAGCGGTAGGGGCCATCGCGCTGGCGGGGGCTCCGGCGGCGGCGCAGCGGGGCGCCTGGCTCGCCTCGGTGCGCGGCGCGAGCAGCCCGGCGGCGCTGGGCGTGGCCATCCTCCGGCTCGAGGGCGCGATGGGCTGGTCGTCGGTGCAGAACTCCTGGCGTGCTGCGCGCACCCCGTGGCTGGCGCGGGTCTCGGCAATCTGACCCCCTCTCCGCCGCCCTCGATGGAAGCGACGGTCGCCCTCGGCCCGACCACCCTGCGGGTCCCTTCGCTGGGCGTGGGGGCGTGGTCCTGGGGCGACGCGCGCTACTGGGGCTACGGCGGGCGGCACACCTCACGCGACGTGCTCGACGCCTTCATGGCCTCGGTCGAGGGCGGCGCGCGGCTCTTCGACACCGCGGAGGTGTACGGCCACGGCGCCTCCGAGCAGGTGCTCGGGTGGCTCGCGCGCCGCTCCGGGGCCCCGGTGGTGCTGGCCACGAAGTACGCGCCGTTGCGGGGGCGCGGGGGCGCGGGGGCGCTCCTCCCGGCGCTGCGGGGCAGCCTGCGGCGCATGGGGATCGCGCGAATCGATCTCTACCAGGTGCACTGGGCCGACACCGAGGAGGCCTCCATCGACGAGCTGATGGCGGCCCTCGCCGACGCGGTGGCCGAGGGGCTCGTGACCGCCGTGGGGGTGAGCAATTTCTCCGCGGAGGAGATGCGTCGCGCGCACGCCGCGCTGGCCCGGCGGGGCGTCGGCCTGGCGAGCAACCAGGTGCGCTACAACGCCCTGCACCGCGCGCCGGAGACCGACGGCGTGCTCGACGCGTGCCGCGAGCTGGGCGCGTCGCTGCTGGCGTACAGCCCGCTGGAGCAGGGGGTGCTGCTGGGCTCGTACGCGCCCGGGCGGGTCCCGTCGGGTCCGCGGGGGGAGGCGCCGTGGTTCGCGGCGGAGCACCTCGCGGCGGCGATGCCCGTCGCGGCGCTGCTGCGCTCGCTGGGCGCGGCGGAGGGCGACCGTCCCCCGGAGCAGGTGGCCCTCAACTGGCTGCGCGCGAAGCCCGGGGTGATCCCGCTGGCGGGCGCGCGCAACGGCGAGCAGGCGGCGCGCAACGTGGGGACGCTGGGGTGGACGCTGAGCGACGAGGCGGTCGCACGCATCGACGAGGCGACGACGCGCTGGCGCTGAGGGGGATTCCCCGATGGGGTATCGCCGGGCCGGGTGGGTCACAACCAATGCCGCAGTTCCCAACCACCCGGCCGACAGTCACCGGCCTCGCCCTCCGAGGGGAGCACCCGCCCAGGCCCGCAGTCGTCGGCCTCGCCCTCCGAGGGGAGCACCCGCCC
>CAIOSS010000820.1 GCA_903860995.1 uncultured delta proteobacterium
GGGTCGCCGGGCCGCTTGAAGCGCTCGGCCATCACCTCGGCGTCCATCGCCGCCAGCGTCGCCTTCACCCACGCGACGTCCAGCTTGCGCTCCTTGTAGCGCTTCTCGTCCTCCTCGGACTGCGACAGGATCACCGCCATCTCCAGCGCCTTCAGCGCCGCGATCGAGCTCGTCAGCGTCGTGATCTGCGTGCGCTCGTGCGGCTGCCGCGACACCAGCTCGTCCTGCAGCTGCGCGATGCGCTCCTGCATGAAGTCCTGCACCCGCTTGTAGAGGTGCAGCGTGGTCGCCTTGTCGATGCAGACCACCATCGCCTTGAGCCCGTCGGACACCCCCAGGAAGTGCTCGGCGAGGTTGCGCGCCACCGCATCCAGGCGCTCCTTGCGGGTCACCAGGGCGTAGAGCTTCGCGTAGCGGTTCTCCAGCGCCGCGCGCTCCTCCGGGGTCATGGGCTCCTCCGCGAGCAGCTTCGCGAAGCCCTCCTCGAAGAGCTTCTCGTCGAGCTGGAGCTCGGGGATCGTCGCCTCGTAGTAGAGCGGCACGGTCGCGCCGTCGCGCACCGCGTCGAAGAAGCGGTAGCGGCTCACGTAGTCGCCGAAGACCTCGCGGGTCGTCTGGTCGCCCTGCAACAGCGGGGTCCCGGTGAAGCCGATGAAGGCCGCGTGGGGGAGCGCGAGGCGCATGTTGATCGCGAAGGTGTCGTACTGGCTGCGGTGGGCCTCGTCGGCCATCACGATGTACTCGGCGCGATCGGAGAGCTTCGGAAAGGCCTGTCCCCTGGACTCGGTGCGAAACTTCTGGATCAGCGTGAAGACGAAGCGCTGGTTGCCCGACAGCATCGTGTGGAGGTTGGCCGCGCTGGTCGCCCGGGCCTTGTCCTCGGCCCCGACGGCGCCGTTGAGCTTGAAGGTCTTGTAGATCTGGTCGTCGAGCTCCTCGCGGTCGGTCACCACCACGAAGGACCAGTTGCCTGCCACCTTCCGCAGCACCTTCTGCGAGAAGAACACCATCGAGTAGCTCTTGCCCGAGCCCTGGGTGTGCCAGAACACCCCGAGGCGCCGCAGTTCCTCCATCGCTGCCGCGGCCGTGCCCGGGTCGTCGAGCCCACGGCGGTAGCGCTCCACCGCCGCGACGGCGCGGTTCACGCCGAGCATCTGGTGGTTCTGCGCGACGACCTTCTTCGCCGAGCCTCCGGTGCCCTCGAAGAGGATGAAGTTCTCCACGAGGTCGAGCAGGCGGGCGGGCGTGAGGACGCCGCGGATCACCCCGTCGAGCGACGGGCCGGGCGTGTCTTCTTCACTGTCGACGCGCGTCCAGGCCTTGAAGCGGTCCCACGACGAGGTGAGCGAGCCCATCACGGCGTCGAGTCCATTGGAGAGGACGACCACCGCGTTGTGCCAGAAGAGCTGCGGGATGCTCTCGCGATAGGTCCCGAGGTTCTTCGTGAAGGCCTCCTGGGTGTTGTGATTGACGTTCTTCAGTTCGATGAAGAGCCAGGGGAGTCCGTTGACGAAGCCCACCAGGTCGGCGCGGTAGTCCTGCACCGCGCCCGCCACCCAGAGCTGCTGCACCAGGAGGAAGTCGTTATGACCGGGGGAGTCCCAGTCGACGACCCGCACGACATGGGTCTTCGGCGCGCCCGATGGATCGGGGAGCGAAACGCGCACCCCGTCCTTCACCATCAGGTAGAGCGTGTGGTTGGCGTCCGCGAGCTGCTGCGCGCTTCGGTCGACCGAGAGGTCTTCGAGGGCGCGGTCGAGGGCCGCCGCGGGCACGTCGGGGTTCAGGCGGCTGAGCGCGGCCCGCAGGCGGGGGGCGAGCACCGTCTCACGGCGGTTGGCGCGCCCGAGGGTGCCGTCGGGGCCGAAGCTCTCGGCCTGGGCGTTGATGGCGCTCCACCCGGCGGCCTGGAGGAGCTGTATCACCACGGACTCGACATCGGGCTCATGGGTCGTCGTGGCCATCGGGGCGGGTGATCCCTTCCAGGGAGGCTATGGTGGGGTCGAGTGACGTGCGTGGACCCCAGGGCGCGGGACTCTACCCTTTGGAGGTGAGCTGTGGGGCGTTGCAGGTTGGCTGCGGGGCGTTGCAGGTGCGCTGTGGGCGCTACGGGGCGGGCGGGGCGGGGGGAGCGGCGTCCTTCGCGGCGGGCTTCGCTGCATCCTGGAGGAGCGCGCGGCGCAGGGCCGGGCCGACCTCCAGCGCGGTGATGCCGAGTCCCTCCTCGCGGCCGTCGTTGACCGCGTCGAGGAGGGCGCCGAACTCCAGCACCATGCGGCCCTCCAGCACGTTGAGCGCGCCGTCGTCGGGCGGGGTGGGGGCGGTCTCGGCGCTCGTCGCCCGGGCCTTCTCGTATGCAGCGGCGGCTCGGACGGCGGCGTCGATCTCGCCCGCTCCGAAGGAGGTGGAGCGCTTGAGCACGGCCCACTGCGCGTCGTCGCGCTTCAACCAGGCCTGGGCGAGCTTCGCCAGGGAGCGCAGGGAGTCGATGAGGGCCGTCGGGGTCTCGACCGATCCGCGTGCGGCGTCGAGGGCGGTGCGCGAGTCGGCGTTGCGCCCGGCGAGCACCTTGAGCCGGCGGAGCAGGGCGTTGCGCGCCGCCGTCGCCGCGCGGCCCGACTGCTCGACGGTGAACTTCTGGTCGGCGCCCGCGCCGCGGGCCTTCTTCTGCTGGGCGACGGCGTCGCCCACGGAGGCGGTGAGGTCGAGCAGGAAGGCCAGCCGCGGGGCGTCGTAGCCGAGCGCCGCGCCGTGCTCGCGGACGACGGCGTCGATGCGGGCACGGGTGAGCGCGCGGGCGACGTCGCGGTGGGTCTCGGCGGCGCGGGTGAGGAGGCCGCGGGCGCGGCAGTCGGCGTCGGCGACGAGCGAGCGGAAGGCGGAGACCTCGACGTCACTCAGGCGCGGCAACGAGGCGCGTATGCGAGTGAGGACCGAGGCGTCCGAGTCCGCGGCGGCGGAGGTGGGGGCCTCCGGCACGGCGGACTTGCGCGCAGGGGACTTCTTCACAGGGGACTTCTTGCGGGTCTTGGAAGTGGCCATGGTCGGGGATGATCGGGGAGCCCGGAGCGGCGAATCAAGCGGAAAATCGTGGGTGTCCGGGAGTCGGACAGGGAGGCGATGTAGGTGCGGCGGAGGCGGTCGTGGGCGGAGAGGGCGATGGGGGGGTTAGGACGCGCGAAGCAATTCGTGTGAGGGTCCGCTGGCGACGCGCCCGGCTGGATCGTACTGATCGAGTCTGATAGTGAGCGCGGGTCAGCCGACCACGGTTTCGACCCAGACGCGCCCCCGCGACAGACCGAGGCGACGAATGAACATCAATGTCAGCATCATCGATCAGCAGGTCCGGGGCCTCGCGCAGCGATTGAAGCCGGAGCTCGACGCCGCGCTCGGGCGCGACCTCGATGAGACGACCGCGCGCTCGGTGGCCTTCGTGGTCCTGTGCGAAAAGACCATGCTCGAGCTCACCGACGACGAGGCCATCGACGCCCTCACCGAAGGGGGAAACGACTTTGGCGTCGATGCCCTCGACGTCTCGGACGTCATCGACGGAGAGTTCACGATCACGCTCTTCCAGGGGAAATACCACCACCAGAACCTCGAAGGGGTGAAGGGGCTCCCCGAGGATGCCGTGATCAAGGCGGTGCAGGCCGTGCGCGCGCTCTTCAACCCTGGAGCCCCGATCACCGTCAATCCCCGACTTCAGGTGAGAATCGAGGAGGTGCGCTCGCTGATCGTCGACGGAAACATCCCCAGGGTGCGCTTCCTGCTCTGTAGCAACGGGCAGACGTGGAAGCACCCCGAGGCGCAGGAGATCATCGAGCGCGAGCGATTCCCCGACCGGGTGAC
>CAIOSS010000821.1 GCA_903860995.1 uncultured delta proteobacterium
CAGCTCCCCGCGCAGGGGCCGGTGCCGGCGCAGGCCGGGCGGCCGCTGCGGGGCGCGCCGGCGACCGGGGTGCAGGTGCCGGGCGTGGCGTTGCAGGCCTCGCACTGCCCGTTGCAGGCGGCGTTGCAGCACACGCCGTCGACGCAGAACTGCGATCGGCACTGGGCGTTGGTGGTGCACGTCGCGCCGGGGTTGAGCTCAATGCGGCAGTTGGCCGAGCAGCCGTCGCCGGGCGTGGTGTTGGCGTCGTCGCACTCCTCGCCGGTCTCGCGCACGCCGTTGCCGCAGACGGTCACGCCGCCGGAGCGGATGTTGAAGCGCCAGAGCCCGGGCGTCGGCGGGACGACGTTGGAGGTGGTGCAGAGGTTGAGCACCGCGGGGCTCTGCGAGCCGGGGAGGGCGAAGAAGTCAGCGCGGTTGCCCGCGTCGAAGCCGGCCTGCGCGGCGGTGCCGCCGAGGCCGCCAGAGCCGCCGGAGGCGGTCCCGGTGGTCCACTGGCACTGGTTGTAACGGAGCTCGACGTCGTAGTCGCCGGCGACGATGTCGCTGCGGTTGGTGAGGATGATCTGGAAGTCGTTGAGCCGGTCGTTGGCGTTGCTGTAGTAGCCGACGTAGTGCCAGGTGGCGATGAAGCGCCCGGTCGAGGTGCCGCCCTCGGGGCGCGGCGCGCCGGTGGCCTCGAGCGCGTAGTAGACCCGGTTGCGGGTGTCGGGGCTGATGGTGCGGTTGCGGGTGTCGACGTCGCCCCACCACGCGGCGATCATGGGCTGGTCGGCGACGGGGAAGGTGGTCGGGGTGAAGGTGCCGAGCGCGCCGTTGAAGGTGACGTTGCCGTTGTTGTTGACGAAGAGCGCGCGGTAGTAGGCGCGCGGCGGGGTGAAGCGGAAGGAGAAGAAGTTGATGCCCAGCACGAAGGCCGGGGTGAGGTCGATCGACCCCGTGGAGCCGTCGTCGTTGGAGGCGAGCTCGCCGGCGCCGTAGCCCGCGGGCCCGCCGAAGCCCGAGAGCAGCGGGACGGCGTGGGCGGCGGTTGCGGCGGTGACGGCGGCGAGCATCGCCGGGAGGACGCCGCGGCGGGAGATCCAGCGCAGGAGGTTCATCGGGGGGTTATCTCCAGCGGCCGAAGGGGTGCAGGGAGTCCGTCGGGCCGCGGGTTGACGGTAGCGCCTGCACGGCAGTGGGCTCCACCACTAAAGCCCGGGCGGGTGACCGCCGCCGTCGCGCGGGCTCGACGCTCGACGCGCGCCCCCCCGATGGCGTACCAATCACGGCCGTGAAGCTCGACGAGTCCACGCTGCAGTCCATCGTCGAGGCGGTGGTGCGGCAGCTCGCGCTGGAGTCGGCCGCCCCCGCGTCCGCCGCCCCCGTGTCCGCCGCCCCCGTGTCCGCCGCCCCCTGCGGCGCGGCGGAGGGCCACGCGTGCACCGCCGACCCGCGGCCCGTGCACGCCGTCGAGCGCCCGGTCTTCGAGGCCGCGCTGCCCCGGCTGGTGGCGCTCACCTCGTCGCAGATCGCCATGGGGCGCGCGGGCAACCGGCTGCGCACCGACGACTACCTCCGCGCCCGGGAGGGCCACGCCGACGCCCGCGACGCCGTGCACAGCGAGGTGCCCGACGACTGGGCCGCGCGCCACGACCTGCTCGCGCTGCGCACCCGCTGCCGCGACCGGCACCACTACCTGCTCTTCCCCAACGAGGGCCGGCGGCTCGATGACGTGTCGCGCGCCGCCGTCGAGGCCCACGCGGCGAGCGCGCCCGACGTGCAGATCATCGTGGGCGACGGGCTCTCGCCCAACGCCATCGTGCAGAACGGCGCGGCCACCCTCGCGGCCCTGCGCGGCGCCCTCGCCGACGCGGGCTGGCGCACCGGCGTCGGGTGCTACGTGAAGTACGCCCGCATCGCCGTGGCCGACGAGATCGGGGTGCTCACCCGGGCGCGCGCGACGGTGATGCTGGTGGGCGAGCGGCCGGGCCTCGGGACCGGCGACTCGCTCTCGGTGTACCTCGCGGTCAACCCGCGCATGGGGCAAGACAACGCCGAGAAGAACTGTATCTCCAACGTGCGGCCCATCGGCATCAGCGGCGCGGAGGCGGCGGAGGGCAGCGTGGCGATCCTGAAGCGGGCCTTCATGAACGGGCGGGGCGGGGTGTCGCTGGGCATCGGCTGGGGGCGGGCGTGAGCGCGCTGCCGCGGCTGCCCGCGAAGCTGCTGTCGTGCAGGGTGCTGCCGCACGCCGACCCGCGGCTGTGCGCGGCGCTCGGGCTGCCGGCCGAGGCGGGCGGGCGCTCGCTGGCGCTGCTCACCTGCGACCAGGACGACACGCTCTACGCCGCGCTCGACCACGCCACGAAGATGGCCGACGTGGAGGTGATCTACGCGCGGTCGTTCTACGCGGGCAGCCGGCACGCGTCGGGGCCGCTGTCGGGGGAGGTCCTCGGGGTGCTGGCGGCGGACGACCCGGAGAGCGTCGCGCAAGGCGTGGCGGCGGTGCGCTTCGCGCTCGAGCACCTCTTCGCGTTCTACGCCGTCGACGCCGCGGGGGTGACGGTGTTCCCGACGGTCATCGGCAGCGTGGGGCGCTACCTCGCCGCGCAGGCGGGCGTCGCGCCGGGCACCCCCTTCGGGTACCTCATCGCCCCGCCCATCGAGGCCCTCGTGGGCGTCGACGCCGCGCTCAAGGCCGCCGACGTCGCGCTGGTGAGGTTCTTCGGCCCGCCCACGGAGACCAACTTCGCGGGCGCCTGGGTGACGGGCTCCCTCGACGCCGTCGAGGCCGCCGCGCGGGCCTTCGAGGGCGCCGTGCTCGACGTCGCGGCGCACCCCGCCGGCCGGTGACCGCCGCCCCGGAGACGCCCGCCCTCAAGCGGGTGCTGCGCCCGGTGCACCTCTGGGCCATCGCCGTCGGCCTGGTCATCTCCGGCGACTACTTCGGCTGGAACTACGGCCTCGCCCACGGCGGCCCCGTCGGCATGGGCGTCGCCACGCTCGCGGTCACCGTCCTCTACGTGTGCTTCATCTTCTCGTACACCGAGCTCTCCACGGCCATCCCCCACGCGGGCGGGCCCTTCGCCTTCGCGCAGCGCGCCTTCGGCCCGTGGGGCGCCTACCTCGCCGGGGCCGCCACGCTGATGGAGTTCCTCTTCGCGCCGCCGGCCATCGCGCGGGCCATCGGGTCGTACGTACACTTCCGCGTCCCCGCGCTGCCCGTCGACGCCGTCGCCCTCGGCGCCTTCGCCCTCTTCGGCCTCGTCAACGCCCTCGGGGTCGCCGTCGCGGCCACCTTCGAGCTCGTCGTGACCGTGCTCGCCACCTTCGAGCTCGCGCTCTTCTTCTTCCTCACGGCGCCCCACGTCGAGGCCGCGCGGCTGCTCGCCCGCCCGCTGCTCCCGCACGGCGTCGGCGGCGTCTTCACGGCCCTGCCCTTCGCGATCTGGTTCTACCTGGGCCTGGAGGGCGTCGCGATGAGCGCCGAGGAGGTCGTCGACCCCAAGCGCACCATCCCCCGCGCCTACCTCGCGGGCATCGCCACCCTGGTCACCCTCGCCCTCGGCACCCTCGTGTGCACCTCCGGCGTGCTCCCGTGGCCCGAGCTGGTGCGCGACGACTCGCCCCTCCCGCGCGTCCTCGCCCACGTGCTCTCCCCCGGCCACCCGATGACCCACCTGATGGTCTACCTCGGGCTGCTCGGGCTCGTCGCGTCGTTCCACGGCATCGTGATGGGCTGCTCGCGGCAGGTGTTCGCCCTCGCCCGCGAGGGGCTCATCCCGCCCGGCCTCGCGGCGCTCCACCCGCGGCTCAAGACCCCCGTGCGCGCCATCGCCCTCTCCGTCGGCGTCGGGGCCGTCGCCACCCTCTCCGGGCGCACCGACGCGCTCATCACCCTGGCCGTGCTGGGCGCCCTCGGGGTGTACGTGGTCAGCATGGCCGCGGTGATCAAGCTACGCCGCAGCGAGCCCGCGCTGGAGCGCCCCTTCCGCGCGCCGCTGCACCCGTGGCTGCCGGTCGTCGCCATCGTGTTGTCCGTGGTGGCCTTCGTGAGCGTGGGCGTCGGGTCGCCCGCGGTGGTGGCGGCCTTCCTCGCGGCGCTGGCCGCGGGGGCGGCGGTGTTTCACGCGACGCGGCGCCACGCCGGGCCTCAGCCCTCTTCGGGCTCCGGGGTCTCTTCGCGCTCGCCCAGCCAGCGGTAGAGGGTCCGGCGGTCGATGCCCAGCAGCCGCGCGGTCTTCTTCTTGTTGCCGCCGTTCTTGACCAGCACCCGGCGCGCGAAGGCCATCTCCAGATCGCTGATGGTCATGCCCCGCGCCGCGGCCTCGTCGAGGAAGTCGTCCTCTCGGGGCTGGCGCATCGCCGGCGGCAGGTCGTCCGGGGTGACCTCGTCGCCCTCGCACACGACCACCACGCGCTCGACGGCGTGCTCCAGCTCGCGCACGTTGCCCGGCCAGGCGTAGCGGTCGAGCACCTGCGACGCGGCGGCGGAGAAGCCCGCGACGCGCCGGCCGAGGCGGGTGTTGAAGACCTCGCGGAAGTGCTCGGCCAGCGGGAGGATGTCGTCCGCGCGGTCGGCGAGCGGCGGGAGCACCATCTCGATGACGTTGAGCCGGTAGTAGAGGTCCTCGCGGAAGGCGCCGGCGGCGATGGCCTGGCGCAGGTCGCGGTGCGTCGTGGCCAGGACCCGCACGTCCACGGGCACGCCGCGACCCCGGCCGACGGGCCACACCTCGTGGGTCTCCAGCAGCCGGAAGAGCTTCGCCTGGAGGGGCAGCGGCAGCTCGGCGACCTCGTCGATGAGCACGGTGCCGCCGTCCGCCGCCTCGATGAGACCGGCGCGGTGCACCGGCGCCCCGGAGGGCACCGCGCGGGTGTACCCGAAGAGCTCGACCTCGAGCACCGCGTCGGGGATCGCCCCGCAGTCGATCACCACGAAGGGCCGCGCCCGCCGCCGCGACGCCTGGTGTATCGCCCGCGCCATGGTCTCCTTGCCCGCCCCGGTGGGGCCCTGGAGCAGCACCGCGCTCCGGCTGTCGGCGACCCGCCGGGCCAGGCCGACGAGGTCGCGCATCACGGCGCTGCGCGCGACCATGGCGTCGAAGCCGTAGCGGGTGTCGGCCTCGCTGCGCAGCCGCTCGATCTCCGAGCGCATCGAGTGGGCGCGCAGGGACTTGTCCACCGAGAGCAGCAGCGCCGACGGCTCGAAGGGCTTGGGGATGTAGTCCGCCGCGCCGAGCCGCATCGCCTGCACCGCCGTCTCGAGCGAGCCGTAGGCCGTGATCGCCAGCACGGCGATGCGCGGGTCGTAGCGCCGCAGCCACGCCAGCAGGTCGAGGCCCGACTCGCCGGGCATGCGCAGGTCGGTGACCACCACGTCGAAGGCCGTCGCCTCGACGCGCCGCCGCGCGGCCTCGGCGCTCGGCACCGCCTCGGCGTGGTGGCCCGCGTCGGAGAGCACCTCCACGATGAAGCGCGCGAGGCCCTCGTCGTCGTCGACCACCAGCACCCG
>CAIOSS010000822.1 GCA_903860995.1 uncultured delta proteobacterium
GTGCCAGTTCGCGAGCGCCGGGGCGAGCTGCGTCGGGGGGCGCTGCGTGATGGGGGCGTGCAGCCCGGGCTTCCGCGACTGCAACGCCAACGCGGTGGACGGGTGCGAGGTGAACGCCGCCTCGGGCGACACCGCCAACTGCGGCGGCTGCGGCGTGCGCTGTCCGGCGCCCCCGGTGGGCACCAGCGCGGTGTGCGCCATGTCCGCCTGCGGCACGTCGAGCGTGAGCTGCCCCAGCGACCGCCGGGACTGCAACGCCATGTCCGCCGACGGCTGCGAGACGGCCATCCTGACGGACGTGAGCCACTGCGGCGGCTGCGGCGTGCGCTGCGCGACCACCGGCGGCACGGCGGGCTGCGCGGGCGGGGTGTGCACCATCGCGTGCGCGCCGTCGCAGGGCAACTGCGACGGCAGCGTGGCCAACGGGTGCGAGACCAGCACCGCGACCAGCGCCGCCAACTGCGGCGGGTGCAACGTGGTGTGCACGATCCCCAACGCGGCGGCGCGCTGCGTGGCCGGGGCGTGCGGGCTCGCGCGCTGCAACGAGGGCTTCGGCGACTGCGACGGCGTGGCCGGCAACGGCTGCGAGCGCAACCTCGTCAGCGACAACGCCCACTGCGGCGCGTGCGGCGGGCAGTGCCCCGCGGGGCGCGTGTGCTCCGGCGGCACCTGCCAGGTCTCCTGCGGCTCGCTCGCCGTGTGCAGCGGCACCTGCCGCGACACGAGCATCGACCCCGACAACTGCGGCGCGTGCGGGGCGGTGTGCTCGCCGATCGGGATGGCGACGCGCACCTGCGGCGCGAGCGCGTGCAACGGCCTCTGCGCGGCGGGCCGCGCGGACTGCAACAACCTCCGCCAGGCCGACGGCTGCGAGACGGACGTCAACACCACCGTCGCGGCGTGCGGCGGCTGCGGCATGGCGTGCTCGACCAGCCACGTGACGGCGGCGTGCGCGGGCGGCGCGTGCACCGGCGCGTGCGAGCAGGGCTTCGCGGACTGCGACGCCAACCGGCGCACCAACGGCTGCGAGACGGCGGTCACCGCGGACGTGGGCAACTGCGGCGGCTGCCGGGTGGTGTGCCCGACGCGGGCCCACGCGAGCGTCGCGTGCGCGGCGGGCGCCTGCGGGTACGCGTGCACGAGCGGCTTCCGCAACTGCGACGCCGACGACGCCACCGGCTGCGAGGCCGACCTGAGCCTGAGCGGAAACTGCGGCGCGTGCGGGGTGGTGTGCCCCGCGGGCCGGGCCTGCGCGATGACCGCCGGCCTCTACGGCTGCCTCTGACCAGCGCCGCCGGGGCGTCGGCCCGCGTCTCGCTTGTTCCCCGCGCGTGCATCGAGGTCTGCGGATGAGACATCGAGGTCTGCGGATGAGAGCGGAGGGTGACGAGATGCCGAGCGCTGTCGCGGGTCGCGCGGAGATGGTCATCGGGGGGCGATACCGGGTGATCCGCGAGCTGGCCACGGGGGGCATGGGCACCGTGTACGAGGCGGAGAACACCCGCACCCGCCGCCGGGTGGCGATCAAGACCATCCGACCGGAGGTGGCGCAGCGGGTGTCGGTGGTGCAGCGCTTCGAGCGCGAGGCGCGGGCCGCGGGGCAGCTGCGGCACCCAAACATCATCGACGTGCTCGACATGGGCGACGACGCGGAGCACCAGCTGCTCTTCATCGTGGAGGAGTTCCTGGTGGGGGGCGACCTGGGGCAGTGCCTCCGCGCGGTGGGCACCCTCGGTCCCCGCGCGGCCCTCGCCACGCTGCTGCCCATCATGGACGCCCTCGTCGCCGCGCACGCGCACGGCGTGGTGCACCGCGACCTCAAGCCCGACAACATCTTCCTCCACGAGACCCCGCAGGGGGTGATCCCGAAGCTCATCGATTTCGGCATCGCGAAGCTCTCCGAGCCCACGCTGGACGGCCGGCGCGCGTCGCTGGGATCGCTCGTGGGCTCGCCCATCTACATGTCCCCCGAGCAGGCGCGCGCGGACGCCTCCATCGACGCCCGCACGGACGTTTGGTCGATGGGCGTGGTGTTCTACGAGGCCCTCACCGGCCGGACGCCCTTCGAGGGCGCCAGCGCCTTCGCGCTCTTCACGCAGCTCGCGGCCGATCAGCCCGTCGCGATCGCCACCATCGCCCCGCAGCTCCCGGCCGACCTCGCGGCGGTCATCCAGCGGGCCGTCACCAAGGACCGCGCCGCGCGCTGGCCCACCATGGCGGCCTTCGCGGAGGCCCTGCGCGCCTGCGAGGCGTGGCGCGACGTCGACCCCGCCGAGGCGGCGCGCAGCATCATGAACGCCGCGGGGGTCTCCCGGGCGGTGGAGTCCGTGCGCTCGCCGGCGGCCGTCGCCGATCGCACGACCGTCGACATGGACGACCCGGGGCCGACCCTCTCCATGGACTCCGACCGCCACGGCTCCGGGCTCTGGACCGGCGAGCTCTCTCCCGCGGCGCCCCCCGCGGCGCCGCGGCGCGCGCGCTGGGCCCCGGTCCTCGCCGCGGGGGCGCTCGTCGCGGCGGTGATCACCGGCGTGGTCGTGACCCGCCGCGACCACGGCGATCCTCCCGCCCTGACGCCCGCGGCCGTCGCGGTGAACCCCCCGCCGCCGGTCGCCCCCGCGCCTCCGCGCTCGCCCCCGCCTGCACCCGCGGCCACCGCCACGCCGGACGCCGGCGCCCCGCGGGCCGCGCTCGTCCGACGCGCACCCACCCGGCGGATCATCCGCCGCCCCGCCGCCCCCGCTCCGCCCGTCACGCGCGGGTTCAACGGCGCACCGATCGTCGACTGAAACGCCCCGCTGTGCTGCGCTCCCGTCGTGAGGTGCGGCGGTGCGTGTGACCACCGGTCACCACTGGGGCGCTTTCGTACATCGGCGGCCGGGCGACCCTGCACCGTGACAGCCCGTCACGGTGGGGCCTCCACGCGCGCCCCACTCCCGCCATCGGGCGCCGGGGCACCCCTGCGACGCGCGACCCATGTGCGTGTTCCCTCGATCGTGCAGCGCGGCACGCAGGATGCGTAGGGGTGTCTCACACGGCACGCGGTCGCGCCTTCTCCCCCGACGACGCAGTGACTTCGTGATTCGGAGGTGACCCATGTCCAAGAATATCGCCGCGGCGATTGCCCTCTGCCTTCTGCCTCTCGGTTGCGGCATCGGCGCCGGTCCGGAGTCCCTCGCCGACGCAGGCGCCGACGCCTCGATCTACGAGCGCGCCCAGGACCCGGTCGGCTCGATCAGCGCGATCGGCGGCGGCGTGATCACCCTCGTCGGCAGCGACCAGCCCGACCTGGTCGACGGCGAGCGCGACGAGGCTCGATTCAACAATCCCGCCAACCTGGCGCTGGGCCCCGACGGCAACCTCTACGTCGCCGACAGTGACAACTCGTGCGTGCGCATCGTGCGCCCGAGCGGCCAGACGCTCACCTACGTGCGGCAGGCGGACTTCTCGCACCCCTTCGGCCTCGCGTTCGCGCCCGACGGTACGCTCTACGTGCAGACCGACGGCAACGACCGCGGCGGCCGCAACTTCGACACGGGCACCCTCTGGCGCGTCGACCGCGAGACGGGCCATGCGACCCCGCTGGCGCGCGACCTCGGCCGCCCCCGCGGGCTCGTGGTGATCCCCGATGGCAGGGTGGTCATGGCCGACAACGAGCACCATGTGATCCGGGTGTTCGATCCCTCCACGGCGGCGATCAGTGACCTCGCGGGCGTGCGTGACACCCACGGCTTCGCCGAGGGCGTGGGCGCCGAGGCGCGATTCGACCGGCCCTACGACGTGGTGGTCGTGGGCGACCGGCTCCTCGTCGCCGACCAGAACAACCACCGCATCCGCTCGGTGACCTTCGACGGGCGCGTGAGCACCTACGCGGGCACCGGCGAGCCGGGCTCGGTCAACGGCGCCAGCGCGGCGGCGACCTTCAACCGCCCGCAGGCGCTCGCCATCGACGCGACGGGCGACGTCTTCGTGACCGAGCTCGACGGCTACGCGGTGCGCCGCATCTCGCCCGACGGCGACGTGACCACCGTCGCCGGCGCCGGGGCCGGGGGCTTCATGGACGGCGAGCCGATGAGCGCCCGGTTCTTCGGCCTCGAGGGCCTCGACGTGTCGGCCGACGGGCGGGTGCTCTTCGTCGCCGACGGAAACCGCGGGGGGACCAACCCCAGTCACCGGGTGCGCCGCGTGGTGCTGCCCGCCAACGACAAGTGAACCGATCCGACCGGCGCCGCGTGTGCGGCGGAGGCCTCGAACGCAGGAGAACGACGATGAAAATGAACGGATGTCTGGGTCTGGCGATCACGGCGACGGCCCTCGTGGTGGGCTGCGGCGATGACCTGCCCCTCCTCAGCAGCGCAGACTCCGGGCTCGTGGTCGACGCAGGCTCCGGCAACCCCGCGGACGTCCCCGGAGGGGCCGGCGCGGGGACCTGCAACAGCCCCATCGACCTCGCCGCCGCGGGCACGGCGACGGGCACCGACGTGGTCTACCGCGGCACCACCGTCGGGCGCGCCGACAGCCTGCACCCCTACGAGGGATGCGTGATGCGCGACGCCGAGGAGGCCGTGCTGCGGTACCGCGTCCCGTCGGGGGTGCAGGGGCTGATGGTCACCACCGAGGGCAGCGCCTTCGACACCGCGGTGTACGCCCGCACGGCGTGCTCGCAGGCGGCCGGCGGCGCCGACCTCGCGTGCAACAACGACAGCTACGACCACGCGCCGCAGTCGACGATCTACCTCACCAACGTGATCGAGGGGCAGGAGCTCTTCCTCGTGGTCGACGGCAACGCGGCCATGGACACGACCTCCCGCGGGGCCTTCACGCTCACCGTGCGCCAGGTGGCCTTCGGCGCGATGGGGACGCCCTGCAACCGCGTCACCGACCCGCCGACGGCGCGCTGCACCGGCGCCCTGCGCTGCTCCGAGGGCGGCGCGGCGGACGGCA
>CAIOSS010000823.1 GCA_903860995.1 uncultured delta proteobacterium
GCCCGACGCCTCGCTACGGCTCATCGCGACGCGCGCTCTGGCGGCCCGGCGCATCCCGGCGCTGTCTGGACCTGCCGCGCTGGCGCGGGTCGACGCGCGGGCGAGCTGGTCCGAGCGCCTGCTGGCCGTGGAGGCGGTCGGCCGGTCCGCGGACGCGGCGGCCACGGAGGCGCTCGTCGAGGCGGCCCGGCGCGACCCCTACGGTTGGGTGCGGCGTGCGGCGGTGCGCCTGCTGCGCGAGCGTTCGGGCGCCTCCGTGGACGCCGCGCTGCGGGAGGTGCGCGACCATGACCCCGACCGCGCCCTGCGGGACGAGGCGCTCGCGGTCCTGCGCGACCGCTGAGCGGTCACTCCGCGCGGACGCGAACGACCTGATCGAAGACCAGCGAGGCCCGGTTGATGCCGGCCATCGCGAAGGGGATCACCCGCAGCCGGTGGACCGAGATGGTGCCGCCCTGGCGCAGGAGCTCTCGCACCCGGTCGCCCTGGTGCCCATCGAGGTCGAAGGTGCCGTCGTCGCGGGCGCCGCAAGACAGCGTGCCGGCCCCCTCGAAGACGACCGCGACGCGATCGCTGGAGGCCCCGCGCGCCCAGCGCAGCGAGAGCCCGCCGCGCCTCGGGAGCACGACCGCCTGACCGCTCGGGAGGGGGAGGGCATCGTCGCCGAGCCGCAGGTTGGCGATGGGATCGGGCGGAGCGCCGCTCACGTCGAAGGCCCCACGCTGGGTGACCGGGTCGCCCGCGCCGGTGAACTGCCACCCGCCCGCGGGCAGCTCCCCGTCGAGGCCGTAGACCACCCCCGACACGACGTTCCAGAGGTCGGGCAGGCGGTGCGGCGCCATCCGGGCGACGAGCGCCTCGGCGCGCGCGTCGATGGCGCCCACGTCGAGCAGCTGCACCTCAGCCTGCGTCGGGTCGGCCCCTTCACCCATCGATGCACGCTCGGTGCAGCCCGTGACCGCCGCGCTGGGCGGGGCCCCCACCAGCTCGGGCAGCGACTCGACGCGCACGCCCTGCGAGCGGAAGAAGCGCCCGCCCACGTGCACCCGGGCGCCGCTGCCGTCGCTGACCCGCTCGACGAACACGATGCCCTCGGAGTGAGCCGCGATGTCCGCGTCGAGCGCCACCTCGGGACCGGCGCCGGTGCAGCCGACGCCGATGGCCGCGAAGAGGCTGACCAACCAGGTTGAACGACAGAGCACCATCAGCGATTCCGATTATAGGGACGGAACCCCGGCCGAGGCAACGAGTCTCCATGGTCTGCGAGGCCTCCCCGGCCCCGGCTCATCCGTGCTTCGATGCGGGGCATGGACTCCCACGACCTCGCCGCGGGCGCCGTGCTCGTCGGCGGATTCGACGGCCCCGCGCTCCCGTCGATCATCCTCGACCGCCTCGCCGACGGCCGCCTCGCGGGAGTCATCTACTTCCGCCGAAACATCGTCGACGCCGCCCAGGTGCGCGACCTCTGCGCCGCCGCGCTGGCCGCGTCCGCGCTCCCCCCCATCATCGCGCTCGACCAGGAGGGCGGCCGCGTGACCCGCCTGCGCGACCCGGTCATCGCCCTGCCCACCGCGCGGACCCTCGGCGCGCTCGACGACCCCGGGCTCACCCGCGACCTCCACCGCGCCCTCGCCGAGGAGCTCGCGGCCGTCGGCGTCAACCTCGACCTCGCGCCCGTGTGCGACGTTGACAGCAACCCCGCCAACCCGGTCATCGGCGACCGGGCCTTCGGGCGCACCGCGGCCGTCGTCTCCCGCCACGCCGTCGCCGCGATCGACGGGCTCCACGCTGGCGCCGTGCTCGCGTGCGCCAAGCACTTCCCCGGGCACGGCGACACGGCGACGGACAGCCACCACGAGCTCCCGGTGCTGCCCCACGGCCTCGATCGCCTGGAGGCCGTCGAGCTCGCGCCCTTCCGCGCGGCCGTCGCCGCGGGGGTCGACGCCGTGATGACCGCGCACGTCCGCTTCGACGCGCTCGATGCGAGCGTGCCGGCGACCCTCTCCCGCGCCGTCATGACCGCGCTGCTGCGCGCCGACGTCGCGGCGGGCGCCGACGTGGTGGTGGTCTCCGACGACCTCCTCATGCGGGCCGTGAGCGACCGCTGGCCCGTGGAGGAGTCCGCCCTGCTCGCCGTCGACGCGGGCTGCGACCTGCTGCTGGTGTGCAGCGACCCGGAGGCCCAGGAGCGGGCCCGCCTCGCGCTCGCGGCGCGCTCCCGCGTGGATGCCGCGTTCGCCGCCCGCCTCGGGGAGGCCGCCGCCCGCGTCGTTCGCCTGCGCGCGCGGATCACGCCCCGCATCGTCCCCGCGGCGGAGCTCGCGGCGCTCTGGCATCGACCGTCCCGGGGCGCGCTGCTCGCCCGCCTCGCTTCGCTGCAGGGCCCTCCGGCGGGCGTCGACCCCACCGAACGGACCTGAACCCCGTCAGCGGACCACGCGAAAGGTCGCCCAGCTCAGCGTGTTGGGGAACACCCGCACGCTCAGCTCGGACGGCGTCGTCGTGGCGCCCGGTACCTGCACCCGCAAGGTCACGGTCGAGCCCCGCTCCTCGTCTCCTGCGGGGACGTTGAGCACCAGCGCGAAGCCGCGTCGGCCGGTGCCTGCGACGGAGGGGGTGAGCTGTCCGGGGATGCCGTCGTTGTCGTAGAACGACGTCGACGCCGCGCTCGCGACGACCACCGCCCCGGCCACGCCGACGCTCGGGTCGGTCGCCTCAGAGATGGTCACCGCCACGTGGCCGAGGTCGGCCGAGGGTGCGCCCCCCTGGCCCGCGACCGCCTCGAGCACGCGCTCGGAGCCGTAGGTGTCGAGCGTCACGCTCCCGCCGCCCGCGCGCACGTCGCGGTAGGCCCCGAAGGTCGCGCGCCCCGGCGGGATGGCGCGCACGCCGATGACGGCCACGCCCCCGTCGGCGAGCGTCGGGAGCACCCCCACGAGGGCGAAGGTGCCGTCGGCGTTGGTCGTCGAGGTCACCAGCGGATCGTCGACGGCGCGGATGGTCCATCCGGCAGCGCCCGCGCGGGAGACCGTCGCGGTGGGCGGGATCTGGTCGAGCACGGTCACCGTGCCGGCGACGTTGTAGCGCCCGAGCGGCACGTCGACGGCCACCCCGCCGCTGTCGCCCGGGGTCACCCCGCCGCCGCCGGCGATGGCGGGGTTCGCCCCCGCGCACGACGCCCCGTCGGGGCAGGGCAGGGCTGGCGGCCGGGCGGGTGTGGCCTCGCAGCCGAGCGCGAAACCCAGGAGCAGCACGACGTCGTTCGCACGCATGCAATGGACCCTAGCGCAAGCGCCACGGCGCGTCCCGATTCGCGCAAGCCGCAGGTCAGAGCCGCCCCTCGCGCCGCCGCGCAGACATCGCCTCGAACTCCTCGTCGACCCGCGCGCGCGCCTCGGCGCCGGGGTCCGACGGCGAGACCCGCACGCCCGTGCGCTCGCTCGCACTCACCCCTTGAAACGCGTACTGCAACAGCCCGTCGCCGTTGACCTCGAGCTGCGCCCGCCCCCGCTCGCTCATCGCCGAGAGCAGCCGGTCGGCGTCGCGCAGCGGGAGCTGGAGGTTGTGCGCCACCTCGGTCGTCGTCAGCACGCCCTTGCGCGAGGCCGCCATCGCGAGGATCGCCTGCTCGGACGCGGCGTCCTTCGCCTGCACCCCGTGATCGCGGAGGCGTCGGCTCGCGGACATGAGCAGCAGGGCCGTGAGGGCCGCGATGCCGCCCAGGACGACGCCCGTCCCGAAGCCCACCCACGCCGACACGCTCAGCGCCGCCGCCACCAGCGCCACGACCACGCCGACCAGGCCGCCGAAGGCCACCCCCCCGAGGAGCACGGCCCACGCGAGCACGCCGGTGAGCACGCCGCCGACCCGGTGCGCCGAGCCCACGAGGTTGAGGGGCACTCCCGAGAGCGGGCCCCGCGTGGCCCCGCAGCCCGAGCAGACCACCGTACCGCCGCGGACGAGCGTGGGCGCCGCCTGCCCGCAGCGCTCGCAGTTGCTGGTGTAGTGGGCGCGGCCGCAGTGGCCGCAAACGAGCTCGCCGGGGGGCATCGGGGCGCCGCAGACCGTGCACTGCTTCATCTCTCGACCCATAGGGACGATGGCGCCCGGGCGCACCCTCAACCGTCGACGCCGAGCAAGCGGGCCATCGAGGCCTCGTCCGCCGGGGTGAAGGGGTAGCGCTCGAAGTCCGACGAGCTCACCCACTCGAAGGCGCTGACCGCCGCGGCCCGGAGGCCGTCGCCGCGGAGGTCGCAGTCGTAGAGGTGCAGGTCGACCGCGTAGGTCTCGTAGGTGTGGGTGACGAAGGAGATGAGCGCGCCGACGTCGATGTCGGCGTCGAGCCGGTGGCGCAGCTCGCGGCGGAGCGCCTCGGCGTCGGTCTCGCCCTCCTCGACCCTGCCGCCGGGAAACTCCCAGAGCAGCGGGAGCACCGCCGAGGGGCGCCGCTGCGTGATGAGGTACCGGCCGTCGCGCTCGATCACGGCAGCGACGACCCGGATGGTGCGCAGGGTGGGGGGGAGGGACGTCGCCATGGCGCAACATGCTACGGGAGCGCTGACGCGATGGACAATCCACTTCGTCGTTGCCCTTGCGACGGTGGGCCCGCGCCCTCTACCCTGCGCGCCGTTCCAGTGAGCGCCACCGCACCGTCCCCGGAGTCCCTGCGTCCTCGGCCCGACGGTGGCGCCGCCGTGCTCTTCGTCGGCGGCTCGCGGGCCGACCGCGTCCGCCGCGTCGACGACCTCGCGCGCGACCTCGCCCTCGGCCCCGACGCGCCCCTCGTCGTGCGGCTCCGCCCCGGCGACGCCCCCGGGCAGGACATCGTCGGTCGCATCCACGACGCAGTGGAGTCCGCCCTCACCCGCGTCCGCGCGCCCGGTGGCCTCTACGACGACCGCGGGGGCGGCCTGCTGCGGCACCTCGGGGGCTGGATCTTCCGCGCGCGCACCGTCGGCCTCCCCGGCCTGGTGGTGGTGGTCGACGAGCTGCAGCGCCACGTCGACCGCCGCGGCCGCGCGGGCGCCGACGACGCCTCCGCCGAGCTCTCCGCGCTGCTCTCCGCGTGCTCCGGCCGCGCGCTCACGGTCGTCGCATCGTCCGCGGCCTCCTCCGCCGCGGGCTCCCCCGCGCTGCCGGCACAGCTCTGCGAGGGCTTCACCCACCAGGTCAGCCTCGGCGCTCCCCCGACGGTCACCCGCGACCCGGGCTCGCTCGTCACCGCCCTCGCGGGTCGCTCCTTCGGCCCGGAGGCCCTCACCCGCGCCATCTTCGGCTGGCTCGACCTCCCCGACCCCACCGACGCGCGCGTCGACGACGACACCGTCGTGGTGTTCTCGTCACCCCTCACGCCGCCCCTCGTCCCAGAGCCCGCCGCCCTCGAGTGGACCAGCGCGGTCGAGGCGCCCCTGGCCTCCCCCTCGATTCCCCCGTCGGCGGCCGCGGTCGACGCCGCCGAGATCGCCCGCTGGCGCAACATCCTCGCCACCTCGGTGCGGGTCACCGCGCTCCTCCCCGAGGTGCGCGCCCTGCGCTCGCACCCGCCGGCCGACCGCGACACCTTCGTCGCCCGCTTCGTCGCGGGGCCGATGAACCTCCCGGCCATGCGCGACACCCTCGCGCGCGGCTCTTCGCTGGGCGCGCCGTCGCCCCGGATGGAGCTCGCGACCCGTGTCGCGCTCGGGCAGCTGCGCGCGGCGTGGGCGGCGGTGCGCGGCGAGCCCGACGAGCCGGCGAGCTGGTCCGCCCGGCTGCGCCGCGTGGCCGAGGAGGAGGGCGCTCGCGCGTCGGCGTGGTGGGTTCTCCCGGGGCTGCGCGTCGACCTCATGGCGCGGCTGGAATCGCGGGTGCTCGCGCCGCTCGGGTTTCGACGGGTCGCCGGGGGCGTGACCCGCTCCCTCGCCGCGGCCCCCACGATCATGCAGCCGTCGGCGCGGGTGGCCCTCGGAGACTCCGAGGCGACGCGGCTCGCGACCTACGCGCTCGCCCTCTCCGAGCCCGGCTCCCTGGAGGACGCCGTGGTGCGCGCCGAGCACAACACCCTGGCCGCGATGCGCTCGTACGCCGGCGGATTCAGCGGGCGCACGGCGGTGCTGGTGATGGCGGACGTCGGCGCGGCGGAGCCCGACCGCGCGCACGACCCGAGGGCCCTGGGCGGTGGGTGTCCCTTCGCGGAACTCGTCCCGTGGGGGCTCTACACCTTCGGGGGAAACGAACCATGAGGATCCTGTACCTGGGCATGCCCATCGGCGCGCTCATGCTCCTGCGCGAGGGGCATCAAATCGTCGGGGCGTGCATCTCGCGCCTCAACTCGCCCGGCATGTCGCGCCTGCGCCGCGCCCTCGCGGCGACCGGCGCGCCGCTCCTCGGGCGGCCCGACCTCACCCAGCCCGGCGTGCAGTCGCTCATCGCGTCGACCGAGCCCGACCTCGTCGTGAGCTGGTTCTGGACCCGCCGCATCCCCGCGACGCTCGTCGCCCTCGCGCCCCACGGGGGCATCAACGTGCACCCGTCGCTGCTCCCGCGGCACCGCGGGCCCGACCCCTATTTCTGGACGCTGTACCGCGAGGACGCCGAGACCGGCGTGACCGTGCACCGCATCACCGAGGTCTACGACACGGGCCCCATCCTGCTGCAGCGCAGGGTGCCGGTGCCGCCGCGGGTCAACGCGTGGCTGCTCGCCCGCGCGCTCGATCGGCCCTCCCTCGAGGCCGTGCGCGACGTGGTGCGCGGCATCGCCGACGGCACCCTCTCCGACGAGGGCGCCCCGCAGGACGACGCGCTGGCGACCGAGGCCCCGCGGCCGACCGACGACGACTGCGAGATCCTCTGGGACCACCCCGCCTCGCGGGTGATCGCCCGCATTCGCGCGGCCTCGCCGGATCCTGGCGCCTTCACGGGCCTGGGAGAGGGCACGCTGGTCGTGCTGGAGGCGCAGCACTTTCCTCGAGCGCCCCGCGGGCTCGAGCCCGGCGACGTCGCCTGGCTGCCCGAGGGCGTGGTGGTCGCGTGCGGCGGCGGCGAGGCGGTGCTGCTCACCCGGGCCCGCAGCGAGGATGACGACGTCGTGGTGACCGGCGAGCGCATCGCCGCGCTCCTCCCGGGGCTTCGGAGGGTCGACGGATGACCGTGCTGCGTCGCTCCCTCGTCGCGCTGATCGCGCTCGTCCTGGGCTGTCGCACGCGCGAGGCGCGCCCGCCCGCGCCTCCCCCTGCGGCTCCTTCCATCGCGGACGTGGGGGGCACCCCCGTCGCGCCGCCGGTGCACCACCCGCCCGTGTCGGTGCAGGGGCCGTGGCAGTCCCCCGAGGCTCGCTCGGCGGCGGTGTCGCCCGCGCTCTGGCTCGACGGCGCGGCGCGCAGCGCGGCGGCCGTGGCGACCCCCGATGCAGGCGCGGCGGAGATGCGCTGGCTGTCGTGGAGCGCGACGGGGGCGGCGGTGGTGGCGCGGCACATCGTGGGCTGGATCCCGCCGGGATCGGCGATGGCGCTCGTGCCCCGGGTGGGCGGCGCGACGGTGGTCTGGCCCGTCGCGCCGGGCGACGCGGGCTCCGGGTGGCGCGCCATCGACGTGACGGCGACGGACTTCGCGGGCGACGAGCACGAGGCCAACGCCCTGGAGGTCGCCGCGTCGGAGTGGGCGCTGGCAGCGATGGGCCGACGATCGCGCGAGGGCGTCGCGGAGCCTGCGCCGTCCATCACCCTCGGCGGCGTCGCGCTGCGGGTGGAGCCCCGGCGCAACCCCCCGGTGGCGCTGCTCGGGGACGTCGAGCTGACCCGCGGCGACGACCTCCTGGGCTTCGAGCGCGCGCTGGGCCTCGACCCCGACGACGTCGCGGGACACTGGACGGCGCTCTCCCGCGGCCGGTGCCACGACGCCCGGCTGGAGATCTACCGCGTGCAGCGTGATCGCGCGGAGTGGAAGGGCGCCGTGGCCATCGGCCGCGAGGTCGGCGTGCGCTGGCTCTCCGTCGACGCCGGCCCCGGCGGCGTCGTGGTGAGCTGGTACCAGGACCTCATCCCGATGCGCATCGAGTGCACCCGCGGCGCCGACGCACCGACGATCGCCGACCAGGGCCTGCGCGTCGCGCTCTTCCCCGGTGACCGGCTCATGGAGCGCGCGCCGAGCACCAACGCCACGCGCCTGCTGAAGCAGCAGGGCGTCGCCTACACCGAGCACTTCTATCGTTACGAAGACCGCGGCGGCACGCGGGTCTCGGCGCGCGAGCTCGGGGTCGACGAGCACGCGGTCATCAAGACGCTGGTGATGGAGGACGACCAGAAGCGCCCCTTGATCGTGCTCATGCATGGCGACCGCGAGGTGAGCACCCGGGAGCTCGCGCGGGTGGTGGGCGCCCGCAGCGTGCAGGC
>CAIOSS010000824.1 GCA_903860995.1 uncultured delta proteobacterium
AGTCTCCGCCCGTCTTCCTTCCCCCCCCCCCGCCCTCCTCGCTACGGTCCATCGTTCCCTCCACGTGGTGCACTCCGTACGCGCGGTGCACGGCCTGCGCGCACGATCGCGCATCCCCGCGCCGCGGCCGGTGGCAGCGCGTGACCGCGGGGGCGCGGGTCGGTATAACGCGCGCCCAACCGATGAGCGATACCAACAACACCCTCGAATCGGTGCGCCGCGCCAAGGCCGAGGCCTGGCGGGCGCGCGGCCACCTCCCCTTCGGCAACGACCCGGGGCCCTTGAATACCCTCGCGAGTATTCGCGCGGCGCACGATCACCAGGCCGAGGCCTTCAACGCCGACCCGGCGGGGGTGAGCTACCGCGTCGCGGGCCGCGTCGTGGCGCTGCGCGACACGGGCAAGCTGGTCTTCGTGAAGCTGCGCGACGGCAGCGGGGAGATCCAGCTCTTCTGCTCGGCGCGCGACCTCGGCGACGACTTCTCCCTCCTCAAGGAGATCGACCTCGGAGACATCATCCTGGTCGAGGGCCCGCCGATGCGCACCCGGCTGCTCGAGCTCTCGGTGCTGGCGAAGACGCTGCGCCCGCTCTCCAAGAGCTTCACGCCCATCCCGAGCGAGTGGTTCGGCATCAGCGAGGTCGAGACGCGGTACCGCCAGCGGTACACCGACCTCATCGCCAACTACCCCGAGGTCAACGAGGTGTTCCGCGCTCGCTCGATCATCGTGCGGGCGCTGCGCGAGTGGCTCGACGACCGCGACTTCATGGAGGTCGAGACCCCGACGCTCAACGCCGTCCGCGGCGGCGCCACGGCCAAGCCCTTCACCACGCACCACAACGCGCTCGACCTCGACCTCTACCTCCGCGTCGCCCCCGAGCTCTACCTGAAGCGGCTCATCGTGGGCGGCCTCGACCGGGTCTACGAGATCGGCCGCGTGTGGCGCAACGAGGGCCTCTCCACGCGGCACAACCCCGAGTTCACGATCCTGGAGTTCTACCAGGCCTACGCGACCTACCGGGAGCTCATGGACGAGACCGAGGAGCTCGTCGCCCACGTCGACGAGCGCCTCACCGGCAAGCACCCTCGCTTCGGCAGCGGCCGCAGCTTCTCGCTCGCCCGTCCGTGGCGGCGCGTGCGCATGCTCGACGCCGTCACCACCGCGCTGGCGAAGCGCCACCGCGACCTCGAAGAGGTGTGGGCCGGGGGCGTCGGGCTCGCGAGCTGGGGGAGGGTGCGGGCCGCGGTGCTCGCCACGCCCTCGCACCAACGCGAGCACCCGGAGTACCACAACAAGTTCACCACCGCGGGCGAGCTGCTCTTAGCGCTCTTCGAGCTCTTCGCCGAAGGGTCGCTGGTGGACGACTACCGCACGGCCGACGACGGGCAGAGCGTGCCGGTGTTCATCGTCGACTACCCCTTCGACGTGTCGCCCCTGGCGCGCAAGAAGGACGTCGACAAGCAGGCCGCGCAGTACGGCGAGGCCTTTCCGGTGACCTTCACCGACCGCTTCGAGCTCTTCGTCGAGGGCCGCGAGCTCGCCAACGCCTTCAGCGAGCTCAACGACCCCGACGACCAGGCCGAGCGTTTCCGCGCGCAGCTCGGCAACCGCGAGCGGGGCGACGAGGAGGCGATGGACTACGACGCCGACTACATCCGCGCGCTCTCCTACGGCATGCCGCCGACGGCGGGCTTCGGCCTCGGGGTCGACCGCCTGGTGATGCTGCTCACCGGGCAGAAGAGCATCCGCGACGTGGTGCTCTTCCCCCTCCTGCGCCCCGAGTCGGATGGCCGTTGACCTGATCATCCTCTGGATCGTGTCGCGCGCGGTGTCATCGCAGGCCCGCCGCCGGTGGCTCTACGCCGCGTGGATGGTCGGCGCCGTCGCGCTGTCCTTCGTGTTCCTGAAGCTGGCGGCGCGAATGGAGCCGCGGGGCTTCGACCCGACGCCCTCGCTCGCCCTCGTGGCGCTGCGCGTGGGCGTGCTGGTCTCCGCGCTGGAGGCGTACTTCCTCTCGACGCTGCTCTGGATGCCGAAGCTCTTCGACCGGCTGGAGACCGTCGCCGCCGAGCTCCTCGTCGCCGTGCGGCAGCTCCGCGCGCGCACGAGCGGCTTCCTCACGGTGATCTCCTTCCTCGCCTTCCTGGGCGTGGGCCTCGGGTCCTTCGCCCTCTGCATGACCATCTCGATCATGGGCGGCTTTGGCAACGACCTGAAGCACAAGATCCTCGGCAACAACCCCCACGTGGTGATCAACCGCGAGCGCGGCGGGTTCACCGACTGGCAGCCGCTGCTGCGCTCCGTCCGGGCGCTGCCCGAGGTGAGCACCGCGACGCCGCTGGTGCAGGGCGAGGTGATGATCACGTCGCAGACCAACCTGTCCGGGGTGATCCTCCGGGGCATCGACCCGGCGCAGGGCGGCTCGGCCATCGGGCTGCGGCGCGAGCTCATCCGCGGCAGCATCGAGTACCTGGAAGACCCCGCGCGGCTCAACCATCTCAGTCCGAGCGACCGCCGCCCGGTGGTGGGGCGCGGCCAGCTCGAGCTCCCGACGACCCGTCTCGACGGGCTCACGGGCTTCAGCGACCCGGGCAGCGTGCGGCCGCCGCCGGGCGCCCCCGCCGACCCGCTGCCGGGCATCGTGGTGGGGCGCGAGCTCGCGACCAACCTTCACCTCGCGGTGGGCGACGAGGTGCGGGTGGTGTCCCCCTTCGGCTCCATCGGGCCGCTCGGGCCGATGCCCAAGACCAAGCTCTTCCGCGTGGCGGGGATCTTCTATTCAGGGATGTACGAATACGACACCAAGTATGCGTACGTGCTCATCCCGGTGGCGCAGCGCTTCTTCAACTACCGCGACGGTGCCATCACGGCCATCGAGGTGCGCCTCCGCGACGTCGACCTGAGCGATACGGTGGTGGCCGCGGTCACCGGCCCCGCGAGGGCCCTCGGGCTCCAGGTGAAGGACTGGAAGCAGCTCAACCAGAACCTCTTCCGCGCGCTCAAGCTGGAGAAGCTCCTGATCTGGCTGCTGCTCACGGTGGCGATCATCGTGGCGAGCTTCAGCATCGTGGCGACGCTGCTGCTGCTGGTGACCGAGAAGGGCCGGGAGATCGCGGTGCTGAAGGCGATGGGGGCGACGGACGGGTTCATCACCCGGGTGTTCCTGTCGGTGGGCGGGCTCATCGGGGTGGTGGGCGCCCTGCTCGGCACGAGCGCCGCGGTGCTCTCGGCCATGGTGATGAAGCACGTGGGCATTCCCCTCGACCCCGAGGTCTATTACATCGACCGCCTGCCGGTGCTCATCGCCCCGGCGGACTACAGCCTGGTGTTCGTGACCTCGGTGGGAATCTGCCTGTTGGCGGCGACCTTCCCGGCGGTGCTCGCGGGTCGGCTCCGACCCGTGGAGGGGCTTCGGTTCTCGTGACAACAGAGATGCCAGACACGGCAGACGGGGCCGCGGTGGGCGCAGGGCGATCGGTGATCGTCTCGCTCAAGAACGTGCGCAAGCAGTACGAGCACGAGGGCAAGACCCTGGAGGTGCTGCGCGGCATCGACCTGCGCATCCACACGGGCGAGATGGTCTGCCTGTGGGGGCCGTCGGGCGCGGGCAAGAGCACCCTGCTGCACCTCATCGGCACGCTCGACATGCCCTCGTCGGGCACCGTGGAGCTCGACGGAAACCTGGTGACGAAGCTCAGCGCGTCGAGGGTGGCCGCGCTGCGCAACCGGGCGATCGGCTTCGTGTTCCAGTTCCATCACCTCCTGCCGGAGTTCACGGCGCTGGAGAACGTGATGATGCCCGGGATGATCCACGGGGGGATGGCGAAGGCAGAGCTCCGCGACCGGGCCGAGGAGCTGCTGAAGGAGGTGAAGCTCTCGCACCGGGCGTCGCACCGCCCGAGCGAGCTGTCGGGCGGCGAGCAGCAGCGGGTGGCCCTCGCGCGGGCCCTCACGCTGCGGCCCAAGCTGCTCCTGGCCGACGAGCCCACGGGCAACCTCGACACGGACAACAGCGCGCAGATCCACGAGCTCTTCCACGACCTCAACCTGCGCCACGGCACCACCATGGTGCTGGTGACCCACAACCCCGAGCTGTCGCGCAGCCTGCCGCGGGTGATCAAGATGCGCGACGGCCACATCGAGTCCGACGAGACGCAGGTGATCGTCCGCTGAGGCCCGCATCGACGGGCGCGGGTGGGTGTTACCCTCCGCGGCCGTAATGCGAATGGTCTTCACCGACCGCAACGTGCGGCGGATCTTCGTCCTGGCGCTCTTCCTGGGCCTGCTGTTCATGTTCCGCCACCTGGCGGTGCTGCTGGTCTTCTTCGTGCTGTTCGAGCGGGCGCTCGGCGTGGGGGCGAAGTGGCTCAACGCGCGCTTCCAGGTGCCCATCGCGGCGGCGGTCATCGGGCAGATCGCGCTGACGCTCGCCGTCGTCGCGCTGCTGGGCTTCCTCGGGTACACGCGCGTGGTGCCCGCGGTGCCGCAGCTCCGGGGAGAGCTGGAGGGGCAGTTCCATCACCTCCGCGGGTGGCTTCAGGCGCGCGGCTGGGAGCACACCGTCAGCGAGCACGCCACGCAGGGCCTCGAGCGCGCGCAGCACTACGCGGGCAACGTGGTGGGCTTCCTCGGCTCGGTGGGCAAGAGCGCCGTGTACGTGGTCATCGGGCTCATCCTGTCGGTGGTGTTCCTCATCGAAAACGAGGAGCTCGAGCGCTGGCGCGCGTCCCTCGGCGAGGACTCCCCGGCGCGCATCCTGATGCGGTATTTCAGCTACCTATGCGACGCCATCGCCATCACGGCGAAGCTCCAGGTCATCGTCGCGCTGGTCAACACGCTGCTCACGCTTCCGGTGCTGGTGCTCATGCGCTTCCCGAGCATCCCGGCGCTGATGGTCTTCCTCTTCGTGATGGGGCTCATCCCCGTGGTGGGCGGCGTCGTGTCCGGCGTCGTGATGGCCATCCTCGCGTACACCCACAAGGGCATGGTGGGCGTCGGGGTCTTCTTCGCGAGCACCTTCGTGCTGCACAAGATCGAGAGCTACTACCTCTCGCCGCGGCTGACGGCGCAGCACGTGAAGCTGCCGGGCTTCGTGATCATCACGTCGCTCATCCTCTTCGAGCACCTCTTCGGGCTTGTGGGCTTGTTCCTCTCCTTCCCGAGCCTCTACGTGGCAGCCAAGATCCGCGAGAGCTGGAGGGACGCCGAGCGCGAGCGCGAGGACGAGACGCGCCTCACCGGGATGATGCGGCTGTCGAGGGAGCCACCCCCGCCGAGGAAGGCCTGACGCTGCAGCGGCGGAGCGGCGGTCGCCGCGGGCGGTGGGTGAGCCGGTCGTCGGGCGGGGCGGCGAGCGGTGTCAACCGTCAGTCCCCGAAGAGGCTCCCCTGCCGCGTGGGGCGGCGGAAGGTCCCCGCGGCGACGTCCTCGTCCGCGCCCACCCCCGCAGCGAGCGACCAAGGCGTGGCCTTGCTACGCCGCGGGAGTCGAGCGAGGAGGTAAGCCGCGGGGGCTCTTGCCCCAAAACTCATGCGCCAGGTCATGGCCGCCTCGACCGGCAGGAGTAGTTGTCGCGGACCGGCAGGAGTAGTTGTCGCAACTCAGTGACCTTCGAGAGGTCTGCGTGACGTCCCCGCGGGGGGTGCGTCGCCCCGCGCTGCGACACCCGTGAAACACCGATGAAACGTGTTGCAACACCCTCCCGGGACGGTTAGCGCGCCGCGGAGCGCTACGAGCTCGGGTCGTAGGCGCAGCGCACGCCGAGGTCGTAGTCGTGGAAGTTCGGGTGCTGGCCCTCGCGGAAGGTCGCGCGGTGGCGCTCGCGCTGGTCGTTGTTGAAGCCGCCGCCGCGGGTGACGCGCGCCGATCCCTCCAGCGGGCCCGTCGGGTTCTCCTGCGTGGCGGCGTCGTACTCGCGGGCGTACCAGTCGGAGGTCCACTCCCAGACGTTGCCCGCGAGGTCGAGCACGCCGAAGGGCGAGGCGCCCGTCGGGTGGGCGCCCACCGCGCTCGGGCCGACCCCCCCGCAGCTCTCGCTGCCATAGACCCAGTCGAGGCGCTCGCAGCCGGCCGGGTCTTCGTCGCCCCACGGATAGCGTCGGCCGTCGGTGCCGCGCGCGGCGAACTCCCACTCGGCCTCCGTCGGGAGCCGACCGCCCACGTACCGGCAGAAGGCGTCGGACTGGCCCCAGTCGATGCCCGACACGGGC
>CAIOSS010000825.1 GCA_903860995.1 uncultured delta proteobacterium
AGGCCGTGCTTGGCTCGCGCGTGCGCGAGGTGCGCAGCTCGTCGCGCCTGAAGGACTCGCCGGCCTGCCTCGTGGTGCCGCCGGGCGCGATGAACCCCGCGATGGAGCGACTGCTGCGGGCCAACGGGCGCGACGTGCCGCCGTCGGCGCGCGTGCTCGAGCTCAACCCGACGCACCCGCTCATCGAGGCGATCCAGGCGCGCGCCGCGGCCGGCGACGAGTCGCTCGACGAGTGGATCGAGCTGCTCCACGACCAGGCGCTGCTCACCGAGGGATCGACCCCCGATGACCCGCACCGCTTCGCGCAGCGCATGACCGACCTGATGCAGCGCGCGCTCGCCAACCCCGCCTGACGCAGCCGCGCTCGGGCCCCCGGACCGCTTCGACCGCCGCGTCGTGCCCCACATCGGGCTGTATGAGGCGGTCGGCGCGGTCATCCCGCTCATCCTGGCGCGCCGCACCAACACCCCGTACCACCGCTTCTGGGAGGGGCGGACGCTCAACCCATCACTTCCCCTGTGGAAAGGTACTAGGAAGACCGAGCCCGCGCAGCGCGGCGCGCCGGCGTTGTACGTGACGTCCGCGAGGTCGAACTCGCCGTAGGTGAAGTCCCCGCCGGGCGGGTGCCAGCGCGCGTCGCCGTGCGAGGCGAGGCGAAACGCGCCGTAGCGGCGGTAGTCCCGCACCGGGGTGCTGAAGCGGAGCGGCGTGACGCTGCGGCCGTCGGCGGAGGAGCGCGAGCGGTGGTCCGAGACGAAGTCGCTCACGGAGGGAGGGCTGCCAGACCGAAGGCCGTGAAGAAGCCCATCCGGTGGATGAGCCCGTGAACCACCATCACGAACGCAAACGCCCAGCGGGTGGAACCCCCCCCCTCGTAGGGTCAGCCGCCGATCTGGTGCACCCGCACGGTGTTGGTGCGCCCCTTCACGGCGATGGGCGCGCCGAAGACCACCACGATGCGGTCGCCTGGCGTCACCATCCCGCTCGCGAGCAGGTGCGCCTGCACCCCCTCGACCATCTCGTCGGTGTCGGCGAGCGGCTCCATCACCCGCGGCGTCACGCCCCAGAGCAGCCCGAGCCGCCGGCGCACGACCTCGCTCGGCGAGAACGCCACCACCGGCACCGTGGGCCGCTCCTTCGAGATGAGCCGCGCGGTGTCGCCGCCCTGCGTGAACACCGCGATGAGCCGCGCGTCGAGGTCGTTGGAGGCCATCACCGCCATGCGCGCCGTCGCCTCGGGGAAGGGCATCGGCCGCGGGTGCGCCGGGGGCTGCTCGGGCTTCCAGTAGGGCGAGCTCTCCGCCGCGCTGATGATGCGGGCCATCATCCCGACGGCCAGCGCGGGGTGCGCGCCCGAGGCCGTCTCGCCGGAGAGCATCGTGGCGTCGGCGCCGTCGAAGATGGCGTTGGCCACGTCGCTGGCCTCGGCGCGCGTGGGCCGCGTCGAGGTCACCATGGAGTGCAGCATCTCGGTGGCGACGATGGCCGGGCGCCGCCGCGCCGCCGCGCACACCAGCACCCGGTGCTGGAGCACCGGCACCTGCTCGGGGGGAAACTCCACCCCGAGGTCGCCGCGGGCGACCATCACGGCGTCCGAGGCCTCGACGATGGCCTCGAGGTGGTCGATCGCCTGCGGGGTCTCGATCTTCGAGCACACCGGCACGAGGCGCCCGCGGGCCTCGCAGAACTCCCGCACCCGCCGCACGTCATCGACCGAGCGCACGAAGGACACCGCCACGTAGTCGATGCCCGCCGCGAGGCCGAACTCCAGGTCGAGCCGGTCTTTCGGGGTGAGCGCGTCGAGCTGGAGGTTGCCCGACGGCAGGTGGATGCCCACCGCGTCGCGCAGGCGCCCGCCCTCCTCGACCACGACGTGCACCCGGTCGCCCTTGATGTCCGTCACGCGCAGCCGGATCCGCCCGTCGTCGCCATGGATTGCGTCGCCCACGCGGAGGTCCGTCGCGAGGGTGTCGTAGCGGATGGGGATCACGCCGGGCGGCGCGTCCTCGCCCGCCATGAGGCAGAGGGCGTCGCCCGCGACGACCTCGCGCGCCCCGCCGATGCGCCCCGCGCGGATCTTCGGGCCGCTCAGGTCGCCGAGGATCGTGATCGCCTTGCGGTGCCGCGCGCTCGCCTCGCGGATGGCCGTGACCGCGCGCTGATGGTCGTCATGGGTGCCGTGGGAGAAGTTCAGCCGCGCGACGTCCATCCCGGCCTCGATGAGGCTGTCGATCGCCTCCGGGCTGTTGGAGCTTGGGCCGATGGTGCAGACGATCTTCGTGCGTCGGGTGAACATATCCGCGGCACGTTACACCCACCGCGCGGCCCGCGCCGCATCACACTCCACCGGGCGTCGCGGCAAAGGGCCCTATACTCCGCGCACCCCAACGGTCCAGGAGCCCGCATGCTGCCACGTTGTCCCCGCGCCCTCCGCCTCGCCCTCGCCGCCCTCTGCCTCGCGCTCGGGGCCTGCGGGGAAGAGCCGCTGGGCTTCGTCGACGGCGGCCCCCTCGACGCCACGGTGGGCCGCGACGCGATGTTTCCCGAGCGCCCGTCCCTGGTCGACGCGGGCGCGGTGATGGACGTCCGCGGCCGGGTCTGCACCCGCAGCGCGCAGTGCGACGATGGGGTCGAGTGCACCATGGACTTCTGCGCCGACGACGGGCGCTGCGTGAGCGTGGCCGACCCGGGGCGCTGCGACGACCGGGTGTACTGCAACGGCGTGGAGGCCTGCGACGCCCGCCGCGGCTGCGTGCGGGGCACCCCCGTCACCTGCAACGACAACTACACCTGCACCATCGACCGCTGCAACGAGGAGACCCGCGAGTGCGTGCACCGACCGCGCGACTTCGACGGCGACGGCGACCCGGACTTCCGCTGCACGGCCCTGGACTGCGACGCCGGCGTGCCCGACCCGCCGTGCTGGCGCGGCGGCGACTGCGACGACGGCAACCCCCGGATCAACTCGCGCCTCCCGGAGATCTGCGGCGACGGCATCGACAAC
>CAIOSS010000826.1 GCA_903860995.1 uncultured delta proteobacterium
ATCTCGGGCTGTCGTCGGCGAGGCAGGCGGTGCCGCAGCGGTGGGTGCCCGCGGCGCAGGGGGCGACGCAGCGCCCGTCGATGCACTGCGAGCCCGCGGCGCAGGCGAGGCCGCAGAGGCCGCAGTGGCCCGGGTCGACGCGCAGGTCGACGCAGCCCGCCACGGGGCAGTACGACTGCGGGCCCGGGCACCCGCACGCGCCGTTGCGGCACCACGCGCCGGCCACGCAGGCGACGCCGCAGCGGCCGCAGTGCACCGGATCGGTGGCGACGTCGACGCACTGCCCGTCGCAGGTGCTCACGCGCCCGGCGGGGCACTGGCAGGCGCCGCCGCGGCAGCTCCGGCCGGAGCCCGGAGCACCGCAGGGCGTGCCGGGGGACAGCTCGTCGACGCGGCAGACGCGGCGGCCGGGGTCGCAGCGCTCGTTGAGGGTGCAGGGGTCGTCGTCGCGGCAGGCGCCGTCGGAGGCGCAGGTGCGCTCCGGGCGGCAGCCGCGGGTGATCTCGCAGACCGACCCGCCGGGGCAGAGCGAGCGCTCGGGCTCGTGCTGGCAGCGCCCGCCGCGGCAGGCGTCGACGGTGCACGCGACCTCGTCGGCGCACTCGTCGTCCCGGCGGCACTGCGGCGGCGGGGCGTCCGGCGCGTCGAGGGGGGAGGCGTCCGCGGCGGCGTCCAGGCCCGCCGAGGCGTCGGCGGGGGCGCCGCCCACGACCGAGGCCCCGGGCGCGCAGCCGAGGGCCATCAACAGGGCGACGAGCGCGCTGCGGGGGCGCATCACGGGGGCCGAGCCATCACTGCGCCGAGCCTTCCGGCCTCCCATCGGCGCGATCGTAACGGTTCGCACCGCGCGCCGCGAGGCGCTGCACGGCGCCGGGGCTGATGCGATAAAGTCCCCGGCCGAACCGCATGGCGAACCGTCTCCCTCGCGCCCCGGCGCAGCCCCGCACGGTCTCGCCGCGCGAGCGCCTCCCCGCGCCACGCCCGGCGGTGCGCCCCGACCCGGTCGAGCCCCCGGACGAGCTCCCCGCGGCGCCCGAGGTGCCTCCCCCCGAGGCCCCGCCCCCCGGTCCCCGCGCGGCGCGGATCATCGCGCTGCTCTCGAAGCCCGCGGCGGTGTGGGCCGCGGTGCTGCTCGGGGGCGCGCTGCGCATCGCGCACGCCATCGCGATCGGGCGGAGCCCGCTGGCCGAGCGGCTGATCCTCGACCACCGGGCCTACGACGCGTGGGCGCAGCGCATCGCGGCGGGCGACTGGCTGGGCCGCGGGATCTTCTGGGTCGACCCGCTCTACTCCTACGTGCTCGCGGCGCTCTACGCCCTCTTCGGCCGCGACCTCACGCTGGTGCGCTGCTTCCACGCCGAGCTCGGGGCCGTGAACATCTGGCTCGCGGGCGCGCTCACCCGCCGGGTCACCGGCTCCAACGCCCTCGCGGCGGTCGGGGCCCTGGTGGCCGCGCTGTGCCTGCCGTTGATCCACAACGAGGCGCAGATCGAGAAGGCCACGCTCACCGCCACGCTGGCCTCGGGCGCGCTCGTGCTCCTGCTGCGCGGCACCGACCGCGCGGCCGTGGGCGCCGGGGTGCTCCTGGGCCTCGGGGCGCTGGCGCGCGGCAACCTGCTGCTGGCGATCCCGGCCGCGGCCCTCGCCCTGGCGCTCGCCCCGGCCCGCGAGGGCGAGTCCTCCGACGGGGCCGTACCGCTCGGACGCCTGCGCCTCGCGCGCCCGTCGCTGCGCCGCGCGTGGCGCTTCACCGTCGCTGCGCTCGCGGTGGTGGGGGTGCTCACGATGCGCAACGCCCTGGTGGCCGGGGAGTTCGTGCTCACCACCGCCAACGCCGGGCAGAACCTCTACATCGGCCAGCAGCGCACCAACGTCCTCGGCACCTACGACGCGCCGAGCTTCGTGCGCCCCGACCCGCAGTTCGAGCAGGAGGACTTCCGCGCCGAGGCCGAGCGGCGCACCGGGCAGACGCGCATGGGCGACACCGCCGCGTCGCGCTACTGGGCCCTGGAGGCCCTGCGCGAGGTGGCCGCCGACCCGGGGCTCGCGGCCGCACGAACGCTCGAGAAGGTGCGGCTGACGTTCCACCAGTTCGAGGCGCCCGACAACGACGACGTCGAGCTGTCGGCGCGCTTCTCCGCGGTGCTGCGCCTGCCGCTCTTCGGCGTCGGGATGCTGGCGCCCTTCGCGCTGCTCGGGGCCCTCGTCGGGTGGCGCCGCTCGCGCGAGGCGCGGGTGGTGGCCGCCGCGGTGGCGCTCTACGCCGCCACGCTGGCGATCTTCTTCGTGGTGGGCCGCTTCCGCGTGCCCATGGTGCCGCCGCTCATCGCCCTGGCGGTGGCCGGCGCGGCGTGGCTCGTCGACCGGGCGCGGGCGGGCGACCTGCGGCGGTCGGCCCCGGCGGCGGCGGGCGTGGCGCTGGGCCTGGCGCTGTGCCTCGTGCGCTCGGACTCGCTGGAGACGCTCCGGGTGCGCAGCCTCGCGGTGAGCTTCAACAACCTCGGCACCCAGCAGCTGGAGGCCGGCGACGTCGACGGCGCGATCCGCTCCTACGAGCGCGCCATCGACACCGAGGCCTCGGCGGTGGTGGGCGCGATGCGCACCCTCGGGGACCTCTACCTGCGCCGGCGGCGCTACGACGACGCCGAGCGGGTGATGAACCTGGTGATGGAGAGCAAGCCCGGCAGCCCGATGGGCCGCGCCGCGCTGGTGCGGCTCTACGAGACGATGCGGGACGACCCGCGCTACCGCGACGACGAGTCGGTGCGGCGGCGGCTCGCGACGGCCTACCGCGAGGCGGGCCGACCGGCCGACGCGGCGCGGGCGACCGCGGGGGCGGGCGCCGTGGAGGACCCGGCGACGAGGGCGCGGCAGCTGCTCACGCAGGCCCGCACCGACCGCGCGGCGGGGCGCTGGGCGGAGGCCATCGCGGCGATGCAGGAGGCCGTGCGCGTCGGGGCCTACGACGAGGGCACCCGCTACGCGCTGGGCGAGCTGATGGAGCAGCGCGCCACGCCCGAGGCCATGGCGACGTACTGGTCGGGGATGGTGGCGAGCGACCCGAAGCCGCAGACGAGCCTGTACTTCTGGGCGATCGCGCTGACGCGCCGGGGCGACCTGGACGGCGCCGCGGCGAAGCTGGGCGAGGCCCTGCGCGCCGACCCGGGGCACGAGATGAGCGAGCTGCGGTACTGCGGGCTGCTGGAGCGCCGCGGCGACCTCGCGGGGGCGCTGCGGCACTGCGACACGGCCGTGGAGATCTTCCCGGACTTCCGCGGCGCCCACGAGGCCCGCGCGCGCATCCTGGACGCGCTCGGCCGGGGCGCTGAGGCCGCGACGGCGCGGCAGACGGCCCTGCGCAGCGACCCCAACACGATCCGGCGCTTCCGGTACTGGGGGCGCTTCCTGCTGAGCCGCGGGCGCTACGGGCCGGCGGCCGAGGAGCTCGCGCGGGCGGTCGCCGCCGACCCGACGGACACCGAGGCGGTGGCGCTGCTGCGACAGGCGCGCTCGCACCTGGGAGACGCGGGCGGCGCCGCGCGGTAGGGCGGGGCGAGAGCCTTCTCAGCGGCGGTCGGGCGGTGATCCGACGGCCGTCCAGAGGTGTACGGCGAGCAGGGGCAGCAGCTCGAAGTAGATGCGGGTCTCGAAGACCAGGCCCACGACGAAGGCCGACGCGAGCATGGCGGCGTGCATCAGCGCCACGCCGAGGAGGCGCCGCGGGTCGCGCCACGCGAGGCGCGCGCAGAAGGCGAGGTAGGCGACCCAGAAGAGGGGCACGAGCGCGTGGAGCGAGAGGTCGAGCGGCGCGCGCGCCAGCACCTTCAGCGCCAGCAGGTTGTCGGGCACCATGTAGTGGAAGCGCGGGCCCGCGCCCGGCACCGGGCCGCCGACGATCTGCGGCCCGATCTCCCGCACCAGGAGCTTGTCGCGGAGGAGCTCGACGAGCGCCCCGCCGGCCGCGAGGAGCGCCCCCCCGGCGGCCATCATGCGCAGGTCGAGGGGCCCCGGGGGGCGCCCCGCGAGGCGGTCGACGGCGTAGCGGCAGAGCGGGTCGACGACCATCCACGCGGCGAGGAAGAGGGCGCTCTCGCGGTTGAAGATGGCGACGGCGAAGAGCAGGGCGAAGGCGCCGGGCCGCCGCTCGCGGGCCACGAGGTCGTTGAAGACCACGAAGAGCAGGGCGCCGGAGAAGTCCCAGATGTAGAGCCACGGGCGGCTCAGGCAGAACACCGTGAGCAGCGCGAAGGACAGCAGGCTCACGAGGGCCCTGGCGTCGTCGCCGGTGCGGCGGAGCACCGAGCGGTAGACCAGGTAGGCCGCGGCGGAGAGCAGCGCGACGGTGCAGAGGACGTGGGCGCGCTCGAAGTCGCCCACGACGAGGGCGGTCGCCTGCACGAGCCGCGGGCCGAGCTGACGGCTCTGGAACACCCGCCAGTGCGGCGTGCCCGCGAGCACCCCGGCGGCGGCGTCGACGGAGAGCCGGTAGAGGGTGCCGAACATCTGGCGGATGACCCGCGCCTCCACGAGCGCGAGCGCGACGCAGAGCGCGAGCACCGGGAGGCGCAGCGCGCCGGGCGGGGGGAGTGGGTCGGAGGGGCGCCCCGGGCGGTCGCCGGCCGCGGGGCCCGCGGGGGGTCGTCGGCGCACTCTCACCCGGGACGGGTCCTGCCCTTTCAATCGTCGGCTCCTGTGGCGTGGAACGCTCGCGCCGACGCCTCGCTGGCGCGGCCGGAGGGGCGATGATATCGGCTTCGGGGTCCTCCATGGCCAGCGCCGCTCATCGCACCAGCGCCCTCCTGGCAGCCGCGGTGCTCGTCGCCGCCTTCGCATTCGCCCACGGCGGCCGCGTGGCCGACAACCTCCACCGGCTGCACTGGGAAGACCGCTCGTTCTTCCGCCACGACGCCGCCCGCGTGCACTCCGTCGCCGACGCGTTCACCCGCCCGGGGCTCTGGCCGGGGCTCTACCGCCCGCTCACCACCAACCTCTACTACCACCTCGGCGGGCGGCTCTTCGCGCACCGCATCGAGGCCTACCACGCCGTCAACGCGGCCCTGGTGCTCGCCAACGGGCTCCTGCTCTTCCTGCTGGCCCGGCGCCTCGTCGGGGCGTGGGCCCTCGCCGCCGGGGCGCTCTTCGTGTCGCGCGAGTCCCACGTCGAGGTCGTGACCAACACCTGCGAGTTCCAGGTGCTGGCCTCGGTGACCTGCTCGCTCGTCGCCGCGCTGCTCTTCGCCCGCGCCCGCCGCGCACCCCCCGGCGACCGCGCCCCGCTCGTCGCCGCGTCCGCCGCCGCCTTCGCCGCGGCGCTGCTCTGCAAGGAGTCCGCGGTGATCCTCCCGGCGGTGCTCCTCGGGTACGCCTGGCTCTTCGACGACCCCCGCCGCGCGCCCGCCGCGGTCGCGCCGCACGCCGCGGTCGCCGCGGTGTG
The DNA here is from genome assembly GCA_903860995.1 of uncultured delta proteobacterium. Taxonomy (GTDB): domain Bacteria; phylum Myxococcota_A; class Polyangia; order Polyangiales; genus SCUS01. Next base: position 5,435 of record CAIOSS010000826.1, read on the forward strand.
GGGGGCCCTCTTCGTCACGGTGTTCCGCGCCGTGAACGAGCGGCGCCCCACCGGCTTCGGGTACCGCCCCACCCTCGACAACGCGCTCACCAGCTACGCGGCGCACCTGCTCGACTTCTTCAACCCCGTGGTGCTCCCGCTCGACGACCTCGCGATGCCGCCCCGGGTGATCGCCCTCGCGTCCTCGGGCGCCGCGCACGCCGGGCTCGTCGCCCTCAGCCTCGCGGCCCTCAGCCTCGCGGTCTTGCGCGCGCGCCTGCCCGACTGGGCGCGCGACCCCGCCGCGGCGCTGCTCTTCGGCCTCGGGTGGTTCGCTGTGGCGACGGCGCCCTTCGCGGCCTTCGAGAACCGCCTCTACATGCGCTACAGCTACTTCGGCCACGCGGGCCTCGCGCTCTGCGCCGCGGCGCTGGCGCAGGGCCTCTGGCGCCTCGCCCGGCGACCCACGGCGGAGCACCCCGCGGACGCCCCGGGCAAAGCGCCCGCCCGACCGCGCCGGACGCGCAACTTCCGGCCCGCGCGCTAGCGCTACGGCGTGGGCGTGCGGCCGACGGCGAGGATGAAGGTCTGGTCGGGCTCCATCGGAAACCCGACGAAGTTCGGGTCGGCCGCGGAGCGGTCGCGGTAGTAGTCGCGGTAGCCGCGGAAGAAGTCGTCGATGAGCCGGTTGGCCCGCAGCGCCGTGGAGAGGGTGGTGACGTACTCCGGCGGCTCCATGTCGGCCACGAAGAGGAAGTACCCCGGGCGCAGTCGGCCGGCGTAGCGCTGCAGCGGGCGCACCTCCCAGCCCGCGCGGGTGAAGATCGCCCGCAGCTGCTCGGCGCGCGCCGTGGCCTCGGGGTCGTCGGCGGTGACGGCGACCCAGGCGGGGCGGCCGCGGGGGACGGCGCCCAGCCGCCGGACGAGGTCGGCGGTGGCGCGCTCGTCGAGGTTGCCCACGGTGAAGGCCGGCGCGGCCGGCGCAGCCCCCGGGGTCGGGGCCGGGGCCGCGGGGGCGGTGACCGCCGTGCGGCCATTGGCCGGGGAGCGCCGGGCGCGCACGATCTGCCGCACGCCGAGCGCGCCCAGGGTGACGAGCACCAGGACGGCCGGGATCATGAAGTCGACCGAGCGCGCCCAGGGCGGCAGCGACCGGAGGCGCTCGCCTCGCGGGGCCACGGGGGCGCGGCGCGGCGCGGGCGCGGGCGCGTCGTCGTCGGTGATCGACTCCCCCCCGAGCAGGGGCGCGAGCTGGTCGATGGCGGCGTCGACGTCGGCGAAGCGCTCGTCGATGGGGCGCACGACGCAGCGGGCGAACCAGGCGTCGAAGCCATCGGGCAGTGTGTCGGGGAGGCCGAGCGCGCGGGCGCGGCGGCTGGGGTCTTCCAGGGGCGCGGCGGTGACCTCCGCCCGGAGGGCGGCGCCCACGCCCTGCCAGTACGACACCCCCGTCAGCAGCCGGAACGCCAGCAGCCCGAAGGACCACACGTCCGCCGCGCGGGTGGGGGTGACGTCCGGGTCGAGGAGCTCGGGCGCGACCCAGCGCAGCGCCCCGTCGTCGGGCGTGTAGGGTCGCAGCCGCTCGCGGAGGAGGGCCTCGGTCCAGAAGTCGAGCACCTTGAGGGTGAAGGGGCTGCCGTAGCTCTCGTCCTCGAGCAGGACGATGCGCTCGGGGTCGAGCGTGCCGTGAGCGCAGCCGACGACGTTCATGGCGTTGAGGGCGTGGGCGAGCTGCGCGAGCACCTCCAGCGTGTCGTCCTGGGAGAGCGGCGCGTCGGCGTACTTCTCGAGCGTCTTGCCCTTCAAGAAGGGCATCGCGAACCACGGCGCGCCGCTGGCCTTGTCCACCCCCGCGTCGATCAGGTCGACGACGTGGCCGCTGTCGATGCCCGCGCGCAGGCTGCCGACCTCCTCGAAGCGCGCGGCCCCCTCCGGGTCGGCCACGAGCGCCGCCGGGAGCACCCGAAGCGCGCACGAGCGGGCGGTCGCGAGGCGGGTGGCGAGGTACAGATCGCCGCGCGCGCTGCTCTCTCCGAGCGGGCGCACGATGCGGTAGCCGGCGAAGACGCTGCCGGTCATGAGCCGTGTACGGGGTGGGGCCATCGGGGGTGCGCGATCGTATCAGAGAAGGCCGCGCGGCCCAGCGACGCGCGGCGGGCTCAGCGGCTCACGTTGATGACGAAGTTGCCGCAGGTGGTCGCAGCCGTGGTCCGCACCAGGCGCACATAGACCGTCGCGGGCCACGCGACGTTGCGCGTGTAGAACCCGGTGCCCGCGGTGTTGTCGGTGAAGGCCCAGGTCGTGCCCGGGGTGCCCGAGCAGAACGGCGCTCGCACCGCGCACGAAGTGCGAACCTCCATCCGGATCGACGGGCTGCCCGACACGCCCGCGCCGGACAGCGTGATCGTCGGCGACCCGCCGCTGGTGCCCGGGAACGCCAGCACATACCACTGCTCGGAGCCCGCCGGCGCCGCCACGTAGCCGCTCGTCGACGTGCTCGTACCCGGCGTGAGCGAGCCCAGGCTCACCGCAGAGCCGCACACCGTCGCGGGGCCGTCATCGACCACGCCGTTGCAGTTGTCGTCGACGCTGTTGCACGTCTCCGGCATCGTCGGCCGGAGGACCGTGTTGCCCGGGCACGCCGCGCCCGTGCCGTTGCAGACCTCCTGCGGGTCGCAGCCCTGGTTCGCCGGCGTGCTCGAAGCGCGGCACACCGTCCCGTTGGCCACGCCGAGGTCCGCCGGGCACGCCGACGCGCTGCCGTTGCAGGACTCCGCCACGTCGCAGCCGTTGGCCACCGCCCCGCGACACACCGTCCCGTTGGCCACACCCACGTTGGCAGGGCACGCCGACGCGCTGCCGTTGCAGGTCTCCACCGCGTCGCAGCCGTTGCCCGCCGACCCGCGGCACACCGTACCGTTGGCCAGACCCAGGTTGGCCGGGCACGCCGAGCCCGTGCCGTTGCAGGTCTCCGCCACGTCGCAGCCGTTGCCCACCGACGCACGGCACACCGTGCCGTTC
>CAIOSS010000827.1 GCA_903860995.1 uncultured delta proteobacterium
CTGCGGGCGCGGCTGCGGGCCGACGGGGCGCCCTCCCTCGCCGCGGTCGTGGGGCGGCGCGCGCGCGGTTGACGAATCGCCGTTCCGGGGAAGAATGTTCGATCGATGCTTGCGCGAATCGGTCCCGACAACCCGCTGCTCCTGGGCTCGCAGTCGCCGCGGAGGCGTCAGCTCCTGGAGGGCCTCGGCATACCCGTCGAGGTATTCGTCGCGCCGGTCGACGAGGCGCTCGTCCCGGGCGAGCGGCCCGACGCGATGGCCACCCGGCTCGCGCGCCAGAAGGGCGCGGCCGTGCTCTACGCCATGCACCGCGACGGCCGGGCCGACCCTCCCCGGTGGATCCTCTGCGCCGACACCATCGTGCACATCGGCGGCGAGCTGCTCGGCAAGCCCCGCGACGCCGACGACGCGCGGCGCATGATGCGCCTGCTCTCCGGGCGCACGCACCACGTCACCACGGGCTTCGTGCTGCACGGGGCCGACGCCTTCGACGCCCCGGCCTACGCCGAGACCACGGCGGTGACCTTCCGCGGGCTGTCCGAAGACGAGGTGCGACGCTACGCGGCGACGGGCGAGGGCGCCGACAAGGCCGGGGGGTACGGCATCCAGGGCCTCGCGGCGGCCTTCGTCGAGCGCATCGAGGGCAGCTACTCCAACGTGGTGGGCCTGCCGCTGCACCGCGTCGTCGAGGTGCTGCTGCGCGTGGAGGCCATCGACGGGTTCCCGCTGTGACGGCGCTGAGTGAGGGGGTGGGCGCGGCGCTCGACGCCGTGCGCGCGCGCATCGACGCGGCGGCGGCGCGGGCCGGGCGCGACCCCGCCGCCGTGACGCTGGTCGCGGTGAGCAAGACCCACGGGCCCGAGGCGGTGCGCGCGGCGTACGCGCGGGGGCAGCGCGACTTCGGCGAAAACTACGTCCAGGAGCTGGTCGCCAAGGCCGACGGGCTCGCCGACCTCGTCGACCTGCGGTGGCACTTCATCGGCCACCTGCAGACCAACAAGTGCCGCGACGTGGCGGGCCGCGTGGCGATGGTGCAGACCGTCGACTCCGCTCGGCTGGCGCGGGAGCTCGGCCGCCGGGCGGTCGCGGTCGGCCGTACCGTCGGGATACTCGTCCAGGTAAACGTGGCCCGCGAGGCGCAGAAATCCGGATGCGAGGTCGGCGAGCTCGCGGCGATCCTGGCGGAGGCCGAGGCGACGCCCGGCGTGGCGCTCCGGGGCCTGATGACGGTGCCTCCGGCGGCGGGCGACCCGGCGGCGTCGCGGCCGTGGTTCGAGGCGCTGCGGGCGCTGCGCGACGAGCACGGGGGGGCCTCCCGGCTGCCCGAGCTCTCCATGGGGATGACGCACGACATGGCGGAGGCCGTGGCCGCCGGGGCGACGATGGTGCGGGTCGGGACGGCGATCTTCGGCGCGCGCTGACCCACCGGCCCACCGATGGGCTCGTCTCCCCGTCGCAGGGGGAGGTGGTTGCATCCGGGCGCGGGTTCGCACAAGAGTCGTCGCCGCGATCGTCGGGTGGCGACGGTCGACGCGTGAAGAACATCATCCGCCCGGCTAGAGGTCGGCGGACAGTCACCGTACACAGCCGCCGAAGGAGATCCTGAACGATGTCGACCCGAGCCTCCGTGATGACCGTCGTCCGCGTCGGAGTGTCCGTGATCGCTGGCCTCGCCCTGACGGGCTGTGTTGTCCGCGGCACTGGGACCGTGGGCACGCAGGGCACCATCAACGTGCAGCCGATGCAGACCACGGTGGTGGCGCAGCCGGCGCCGGTCTACCAGAACCCCGCGGCCGTCGCGGTGGCGCAGCCCAACATGTACGCCGCGCCGCCGGGCGTGGGCGCGAGCGTGGGCGTCAACGTTGGCTTCAGCCCCGTGAGCGCCAACTGGGTGACCAACGGCTACGCCGAGCAGGACTTCGTGTCGTATCACATGTCCCTCCGGGCCCGGCAGTTCGCGGCGGGGTATATGCCCATCACGCAGTTGTTCCGGTCGTCGATGGGCCAGGGCCAGCGCCAGTACGTCACCGTCAACGCGCAGCCTGGCCGCTGTTACCGCATCATCGGCGTCGGCGGCGCGGGCGTGCGTGACCTCGACCTCCGCCTCCGCGACATGAACGGCAACGTGCTCGACCAGGACGTCGCCACGGACAACTTCCCCGTGCTCGGCCTCCAGCGCCCGCTCTGCCTCAACTGGTCGGGCACCTTCCAGATCGAGGTGATCATGTACTCGGGCGGCGGCGAGTTCGGCGTCCAGGCCTTCGCCGGCAACTGACCGATCATACCCGCCTCCCGCCTCGCGCCTCGATGGTCGCCCGTCGAGTGAAGCCCGCTCCGAAGCTCCACGTACCATCGCCACGGATCGGTCGCCGCCGCAGCCAGCTCACCCCCCGCGCCGCGCGTCACCGCCCCTCCATCGCGCCTCCAGTGGCCTCGATGGAAAGAACTTTGGGGGGGTGGTACGGTAAAAAAACATGAAGACCTCGACCATCGCCCGATCCCTCGTCCTCGCCCTTGGCGTCACGGGCGCTGCCTACGCGCTCGGCGGCTGCGTCGTCGCGGCCCGCCCCGGCTACGTCAACTACGGCTATGCCACCGTCGCCCAGCCCAACACGGTCTATTACCAGGGCGGTAACTACGGTGGAACGTACTACCAGCCCGGCTACTACCAGCGCAGCGCGCCGTTCTTCCAGGGTTACGGCGGCACCACCGTAGTCACCCAGCCCGGCTACGGCCAGAACGTCGTCGTCGCGCAGCCCGTGTACCAGCAGCAGCCCGTGTACCAGCAGCCGGTGTACGGCCGCCCGGGCTACGGGGTGCGGGTCAACGCCGGGGTCGCGGTGCCCACCTTCAACGGTGGCGTCGGCGTTCGCGTCGGCCCGTGACCTGACCTCCCCTCCAACCCTTGGCGGTTGGAGGGTGCGGCCGCTCTCCCTCCTCAGACCCCCTTCAGAAGAACCCTGCCTTGCGCCCGCCGCGGTCGGTGGGCGACGACTCCTGCGCGAGCGCGTACACGTCGCTCGCGTTGAGCACGTAGCGCTGGCCCTTGGTGGTCTGCGCGATCATCAGCGCGCCCCGCACCGTCGCGACGGTGACCTGCGAGACCGTGAGCGGCACGCCCTCATAGCCGGCGTGCAGCGTGAGGTGCGCGGTTTCGGGCGCGGTGAACACCCCGTCCGCCTCCGTCACGTCGGCGAGGGCTCGAAGCATTCCCAGGAGGCGTTCGTTGTCGGCCATGGCTACGGAAGCGTTAGCCGCGCCGCCCCGCCCCCGTCAAGGACACAGGGGCACCAGCGGATAGGGAGTGGTGAACACCCGGAGCTGGGTCTCGATGTCTGCCAGGGTCTGCTGGATGAGGATGTACGAGGCCGAGGGCGGGAGCGCGACGCAGATGGTCTTGGACAGCCCGCAGATGCTCACCGGCTCGCAGCGCGCGCGGGCCGCCTCGGGTAGGGCGTTGAGCAGCGCGGCGTCGCCGTACATGGGCCTCCCCCCGAGCACCACCAGGCGCACATCGGCCGTGGGCGCGTCGATGACGGTGTCGTACGCGTCGCAGCCCCGATCGGGCACGATCATCACGTCGGCGTAGCGGCCCTCGACCAGCGCCCCCACCTGCGGGCGGTCGACGGCCGTGGCCGCGCGGGACGTGACCATCTCGACGAGGTCGCGCGAGCTCAGCCGGCCGGCCATCGCCTCCTGCGACACGTAGCGCCCGTAGCGGAGCTCGGAGAGGAGGTTGGGCCCGCCGGAGGGGCTCCAGTCGGGGGCGAGGGCGACGGTCATGCCCTGGTCGAGCGCGAGGCCCACGTTGGTCGTGCGCCCGTACAGGATGATGTTGGAGCGGGGTGACCAGACCAGCCGCGCGCGCGCCGCGCCGAGCCGGGTGAACTCCGGCACGCCGAGCGCCGTGCCGTGGATGATCACCATCGACGGGATGACCAGGTCGCGCGCGACGAGCTGGTCGAACTCCCGCCGGGCGGGCTCGTCGATGCCCTCCGAGAGGTGGAGCATGTAGGTCGTGAGCCGGCCGGCGGTCGTGTCGGCGCGGAGGGTCATGGCGTCGGGCGAGTCGATGGTGGCGACGCCGAGGGTGTTGGGCCGGTGGGTGTCGACGCCGCCGAAGTCGTTGCCCGACTCGATGTTGCGGGCGAGCGTGCGGGTGATGCAGTTCTGGTTGGGCGCGCCCTGGATGGTGGTCGTGCCCGCGACGAGCGCGCGCAGCTCGCCCCACTTCACCATCGCGCAGGTGTTGTTGTTCAGGTTCTCGTTGTTGCGCAGCACCTCGGTGAAGGCGCGGTACTCGGGCACGCCCTGCCACTGGTCGGAGCGGGTGAAGCGGCGCGGCGGGGGCCACGGCGGGAGGAAGTTGTACTGCGGGTGGTTGTGCGTATCGACCATGCCCGGCGCGATGACGCCGCCGGTCTCGATGACGGTGGCCCCCGCGTAGCCCGTGCGCGCCGCGCAGCTCGCCGCGACGCAGGTGATCGTCGCCCCGGTGATGAACACCTCGCCCGGCGCGAGCACCCCGGTGGGGGTCACCACGCGGCCGCGCAGCACGTACCGATCGGCCGCGCCCGCCGTGACCCGCGGCGCGGGCGGCACCACGCCGCCGCACGTCACGCGACGCTCGGGCCTCGCGTCGGGGGAGAGCCCCTCGCCGATGCCCGCCGTCACCGGCCCCACGTCGTCGCGCGCCGCGTCGACGAAGCCCGCGTCGACCCGGACGCCGGTGTC
>CAIOSS010000828.1 GCA_903860995.1 uncultured delta proteobacterium
CGGAGAAACAAGGGCTTCGTGAGCGACCCGCCGGCGAGCGCGCGGTCGCGCACCGGGACGCGCGCCTCATTGAGCTAAACAGGTACCTCGCCGGCCTCTACGACTTGGTCGGGCAAGGCGCAGGGGGATAAGCAGGGATCCGGCATTCGCCCAGGAAACCGTCAGCCTCCCTTCTTTCCGTGGCTCTGGCGCAGGCGGATCGCCACGACGCACCCTCGACATCGCAATGCCAACTGGTTGAAGACCCGGACGAGCGCCTCCTGTCGGCGCCGATCGGCCGCGACGTCGAGCGCCTCGACCCACAGGGTGAGCTTCCCTTCTTCGATGCAGGTGGTCGCCGAGCGGTCGAGCAGCAGCGCGAAGACGGTGTTCGGGTCCATCGCCCGCACGGCCTCGTCGTCGCTGCCGTAGAGCGCGAGGGAGAGGGCGTTGTGCGTCAGCAGGTGCAGCTGCTTGGCGAGCCTCTCCGCGCCGCCCACGACGCGCGCCTGCTTGAGCGTCGCGTTCGCCACCAGCGCGGCCTGATCGGCTTGCGCCGTCTTGATCTGGCCGACGACCTTCACGACCGCGGCGAGGTTCTTCGCGCCGGGCGGCTCGGTCTCCAACTGAGCGACCTTCGCGCGCAGGTCGAGCTCGCGCTCGTGCAGTCGCTCGACGGCACCGTCGACACCGCGGCTCGTCGTCAGCTCGAGCGCGCGGGTGCGGTTGCGACCGAAGCCGCGGGAGAGCAGGGCCTTGATGAGGTTCTCCATCGACGGCCAGCGCGACTTGTAGAAGACCGTGAGCGTCCGCAGGTCTGCCTCGGCCAGCGGCACCGCCGAGCGAAAGCAGATCCCGCGCTGGCACTCCGGGTCGTCGGGCCTCGCCGCAACGATCGCCTCCCACGGGCCGTCGGCCATCGTCCCGCCGAGTCGAAGGTCGGGGCGAAACACCAGCGGCTTGCCGTGCTCGGAGTGCATCGTGGCGGCGTGGAAGCGCCACAGCTCGGCGCTCTTGCGGCCGATGGTCAGATACGGAATCTCCCAATCCCGGCCCATCGTGAGCGTGCGGTCGCCGTTGCCGCCGCGGTCCCAGATGTGGAAGCGCACGTGCTCGTGCCACCACGCGAGGTGCGCGGGCTCCGCGAGGAGATCGACCAGCGCGTCGTGCAGCGGCGCGGCGGGCTTGTGCCACGAGAGGTGGAGAAACAGCGTCGGTCCCGACGGGATCGCGACGGTCGTGATCCCGAAGTACGCCGCCGCGAGGAGGCGGTTTCCGAGGCGGCCGATGGGCGCCGCGTGAGCGAACTTCTTCGTGTAGTACGGCTGATCGAACACGTCGGTGTAGCCGATGACCGGCTCGTCGGCGGCCCGCACCGCGCCATCGACCTGGCTCCACATCGCGTGTGCGACGCGGGCCGAGCAGCCCTCGGCGTCGAGCTGATCGGCGGCGCGGCGCAGCGTGCTCTCGTCGTAGATGCGCGTGCGGCCGGTGAGCAGAGGCTCTGCGCCCGCGAAGCGCGCCGCGTGGGTCCACCCGCCCGGATGCATCACCCGCGGAACCAGCGCCCCGAGCCACGACGCGATGCGCGCGGCGCTGGGGCCCGTCGGGTTGGCGGCGTGGTGGTCGCGCGCGATCGTCGCGAGCTCGTCGGCGACCAGCGCCGGGAGCAGGACGCTCCCTACCTGGGCGGCGATCGCCGCGGGCGGGGCGGCTGCGGGCGAACGATCGGAACGGGCAAAAGGGGGGGGCGGGTCTCCACCGGCGCCGTCGCGTGGGCGGGGCGCCCACCCCCGCGCCGCGGTGCCTGGACGTCGGCGAGCACCGTGCGGATCAGTGCCTCGGAGGGCGCGGTCCGCCCCCGCTCGGCGAACCAGCGCAAGAGCTCGCCCGAACCGATGGTCGTCGCGTCGCGCTCCTGGTAGAGCGAGAAGTACGCTTCGAGGATCGCGGCGTGGTTGTCGGTGACATGGTCCCAGCGGATGGCAGCAGGCTTTCGGCGCGACATCGCGGCGACTCTACGGCCGCGGGAGCTCCTGGCCTACCCCGGCATCGAACTGACGGTATTTATCCCGAGAATCCGAGACGGCCGCGGAGGCGCGCCGGAACCCTGATAAGGAGGTCGCCGGCTACCTCGACGCGGCCATCGCCGACGGGGGCGCGCGGACGTTCGAGACGCGCGATGA
>CAIOSS010000829.1 GCA_903860995.1 uncultured delta proteobacterium
CACGGTGCCCTTGGACCACGCCTTCATCTCGAATTTACGGCACTTCACGTCGATCACCGCGCCCGCCCGCACCTTGAACGCGTAGGCCGCGAAGGCCCCCCAGTTGGTGGTCGCAAAATCCACCTTGCTGATCGCGTTGACGATGAACACCCCGCCGACCTTCCAGTCGATGCCCTCCGGCGCGTTGCCGCTGATCTTCAGGTTGGCCACCATGTTGATGTTATCCGCAGCGCGCTCCTCGATGTCGAGCGCCGCGCCACCGCCACCGCCACCGCCCCCACCGGCGCCCTCCGGCGCGTCGGCCTTCTTGGGCACCGACCCGGCGGCCCCGGTGCTCTTTGGGACGGGCCCGTCGGTGTTCAGGATGCCAGTGCCGCCCTGCGCGCCGGACACGCTCCCGACACCGCTCGCCAGCGACGAGACGCCCGAGAGCAGGCTCGAGAACGCGTCGCCGGGGTTGCCCTTCGCCAGGCTCGCCACGGAGCTCACCAGGCTGATCGCGCCCGACGTGGAGTTGATCCCCCCGGAGGTCGTGTCGATGGCCTTCGTGTTCGCCTTGGCAGCGTCCTTCTCGTCCTTCGTCGACGCCGTCACCCCGGCGACCACCGCGTAGCCCTTGCCGGCCGCGTCGGTGGTGCCCTTCGCGATGCTCGCCAGGTCCGAGACGACCTTGATGCCCGACACGAGGTCCGTCGGCGCCTTCATGCCCTTGACCGCGTTGACGACGTCGTTGACGCCCTTCACCACGCCGAGCGTGTTGCAGATCGCGTTGGTCACCATCTCGGCGCCCTCCGCGGGCTTCGTGGTGCCGCCGTCGCCCGCCGGGCCGCCGCTGCCGCAGTCCCCGGGCGCCGTCCCGCCACCCGCGTAGATCTCGAACCTGCTCTGCGAGTGCGCGAAGGTTCCGCCGCCCGAGTAGAGCCCCATCGCGGCCTTGGTCTGCCCCGTGAACGCCCCCACGGACTGCATCCCCAGGGCGCCCGCCGCGCCGACGAAGGCGTTGCCGCCGGTGGTGAGCGACGCGCCGTTGCCGCCCGCCGAGCTCGACGAGCCCAGCTTCAGCGTCGTGTCCGAGAAGGGCACCGTCGCCGTGTAGTTCTGCGCCGTCGCGTCATCGCCCGCGGGGGACTTCTCGGCCCGCGCGACGGAGGCCGCCTGCTGCGCCGCGAGGTCGGGCCGCGTCGCCGGGAAGAGCGCCGTCTCGATGTGCCCCGTGGCCGAGCACGGGTCGGCGTCGTCGGTGATGTCGTTGTCGCTCTCGATGATCCCGCCCTGGTTGCAGGTGTCCACCGCCCGGCTGGGGGGCTCGGTGCCGTTGGTGCGATCGACCGTGATTCCGTTCGACATCGGTGGTGACCTTTCAGACGAGCCTGCTGCTGCCACGCTGCGTCGCGCTGCCATTGACCGTGTTCTTCTTCTTGGTCGTGGCCTTCTTCTTGGCGTTGAAGTCGGCCTTCATCACCACCGTCGAGTGGATCGTGACGTCCTTTTCCACCATGAAGTTGCCGATGATCTCGGTGTTCTTGCTCACCTCGGTGGCGTCCTTCAGGGTGGTCTGCTGGGTCACATCGAGGGTCTTGGTGACCGTCAGCCGGCTCTTGTAGTCGATGAGCGGGCTGTCGAAGGTGAGGGTCGCCTTGGCGTCCATCGTGGCCGACGTGCCGGCGGTGACGTTCACCAGCTTCGCCTTGGCCTTCACCTCCTTGATCGCCTTCACCTCGAACTTCAACAGACAGAACGCCGACCACGACACCGTCGTGAAGCTCGTGAGCCCGCCCGCCGTCACGCTGAATTTATTGAGGGTCTTGTAGTCGAACCCGACGCCCGCCAGCGCCGTGATCTTGCTCCCGGCCGCCATCTTGATCTCGTTGACCGCGCGCTCCTCGATGTTGGTCTTCCCGCCCCCCGCGCCGGCCGCCCCGGAGGCCATCGTCGCCACCGCGCCGAGCCCCGCCGCCAGCGCCTCGACCGGCGACGAGGCCGTCGTGATGCCCCCGAGGGCCGCGGCGCCGGACTCCATGTCGTATACCCCGGAGGCGGTCTCCGAGTCGTGCCCCGCCGCGACCGCGATGTCCGAGGCGTTCTTGGCCGCGCCGAACACCTCGGCGGCGAGGGCCAGCGGTGTGGTGGCCGACGCGGCCTCGAGGACGTTGCGCCCCAGGCTGGCCGCCGCGAGCGCGCCGGACACCGCCGCCTCGGTGGCCTTGCCCGGCGTCGAGGCCCCGGGGGAGTCCGCCGGCGCGCCCGACCCGCAGGCCCCCGGCGCGGTGCCGCCGCCCGCGAAGATCTGGAAGCCCACCTGCGTGTGGGCCTCGGTCTTGAGCGCGGAGAGCCACGACATGGCCGCGTTGGTCTGCGCGGTGAAGTGCCCCGCGGACTGCGCCGTGAGCGTGCCGACGGCGTCGACGAGCACGCTGCCGACGGTGGTGAGCGAGGCCCCGTCGGGGCACGCCGAGCGCCCGAGCGCCAGCTGGCTCGACGCGTGCGGAACGGTGATCGCCAGTGTCTGCGGAACGGTCATTGGAGGTCCCCCTCGACGTGTCAGAGCCCGAAGGTCACACTGCTCTTGAGTTCGAGCTTCTCGGTCTTGGTGTCGCCGTCGACGGTGATGTTGCTCTTCACCATCACGTCGCGCTTCACGGTGAGCTTGCCCTTGATGCGGGTGTAGCCGTGCACCTTGATCTTGCCCTTGAGCGTCGCGTCCTGCTCGACCAGCAGGTCGGCGTCGCAGGTGGTCTTGTCCGTGACGTCCATGGTGCCGGTAACGTGCGTGACGCCGTTCATCGTGATGGCCTCGGACCTCCCGGTGAACTTCAACGTCTTGATGTTGGTCGCCACGTCGCCCTGCACGTCGAACATGATCGACGTGGTCTTGAATACGTCGAGGGCCTTCACCTCGAACTTGGCCAGCGCGAAGTTGGAGAACAGCGTCGTGGTGAAGTCCGTCACCAGCAGCGCCTTCACCTCGTATTTGCCCAGGGTCTTGGCGGTGATCATCAGCGGCGCGATGCCCGAGATCTTCTTCCCAGCGACCATCTTGATGTTGGCGCTCGCGCGCTCCTCGATGTCCGCCCCGCCGCCGAACGCGATGCGGATGGCGTTGGCCACCACCCCGTGGGTCTCCCCCGGCGGGGGCTTCGTCTTCGGCGACATGAACACCTTGGCCACGGCCTCGACCACACCCTCCGCCGCGATGCCCGCCACGCCCAAGGCGATGACCATGCCGGTGCCGGCCTCCTTGGCGTCGCTCACCCCGTACGACGCGCTCACCCCGGAGAGCGCCGCGCACGCGAGCCCGGTGACCTTCTCCGTCACCGCCCCCGGCGCGCCCGTCTCCGGCGCACCCGCGGGGCTGCCGGTGCCGCAGGGCCCGGGGTTCTTCCCGCCGCCCGCGTAGACCTCCACCTTGCCCTGCGAATGGATCTTCTGCGTCGCGGCCGACAGCATCATCAGGACCGCGTTGGTCTGCGCGACGAACTGCCCCTTGGACTGCACGTCCATCACCCCGACGCAGTCGAGCAGCACGTCGTTGGCGGTGCTCAGGCTAACCCCGGGCCCGCCCACCGAGTCGCCCATCTGCAGCAGCGTGTTCGAGAAGGGGACGTGGATCGAGAGTCGTTGGGCCGTCATCGAAGACTCCTCGCGCTCGCCGCCGAGCGTCGTGACGCTATCAGAGCCGCGCCGGGTCGTCGACGCCGCCGCCCGGCCCGCGCAGGGCGAAGGCGCCCGCCGGGTCCACGCCCGGGTCGACCTCGTAGCGCCCCTCCAGGGGCACCGGAGCCGCGCCACGGGTGAGGGTCCAGAGCA
>CAIOSS010000830.1 GCA_903860995.1 uncultured delta proteobacterium
GGTGAACTCGTTGTTGCCCGCGCCGCCGCCCCGCTCGACGCCGACCACCCGCTGCGCCGCCGCCTTGGCCACGGCCTCGGTCACCTGCTCGGCGACGCCCTCCGCGATGGGCCCATGCTCGGGCCGCAGCTCGGTCACCAGCTTCGCCGCGCCCGCCGCCGGGCCCCGCCGGAGCGAGCGCGCCCGCAGCAGCAGCGCCGCCGTCGTCTGGCCGCCCAGCAACCCGAGCGCCGCCGCGGCGCGCATCCCCGCGCCCCCCACGAGCACGTCGCGATCGGGCGACTCCACCATCTCGCCGCCGTGAAGGGGGCACACCGTCGGGACTCCCTTGTAGGCCAGCATCCGAATCATCGCGAGTGGCGCTTTTCACGAAGCGTCCCGTCGCGCGCCAGCGTGTACGCGTGCCCGATCGCCCAGCCCGTCGCCGCGCGCACGCCGCCGAGCGCGGAGCGCAGCATCTCGGGCACCGCGGTCGCGTGCTGGACGCCGCGGAGCGCGCCGGTGAGGGTCTCGCGCGCGCGGCGCTCCAGGTCGATGGCTTCCATCGCCCGGCATCGAACCCGGAGAGGGCGACGATGGTCGGTGGTCTCATGCGTCGACAGCGCTCCCCGTTGCGGCATACGATCCCCCTCGGACGGAGGGACCTACGCCATGCAGCGGGAACTCGAGATCGTGCTTACGCGCCAGCTGGCCAGCTACCTGGCGACGCCCGCGTTCATCGTCGACCCCGACGGCAACCTGCTCTTCTACAACGACCCCGCGGAGGTCTTGCTCGGGCACCGCTACGACGAGACCGGCGAGATGCCCGCGGCCGAGTGGGCCACGCTCTTCGAGCCCACCGACGCCGACGGGGTGCCGTTGCCCCCGGACGAGCTGCCGCTCCTCATCGCGCTGCGCACCCGCCGCCCGGCGCACCGGGAGTTCTGGATCACCGGGCTCGACGGCGCGCGCCGCCACCTCGTCGTGACGGCGATGCCGCTGGTCGGCCAGGCGGGGCGCTTCCTGGGCGCCATCGCGCTCTTCTGGGAGGGGGCCGGGCCGTGAGGGTGCGGCTCTGGGGCACCCGCGGGTCGCTGCCCACGCCGGGACCCGAGACGGCGCGCTACGGCGGCAACACCGTGGCCGTCGAGGTGCGCTCCGACGACAACAGCGTGATCGTGCTCGACGCGGGCACCGGCATCCGAAACCTGGGGCGCACGCTCCCCGGCACCGCGAAGCGGGTCGACGTGCTCCTGTCGCACCTGCACATGGACCACATCCAGGGCCTGGGCTTCTTCGCGCCGTTGTATGTGCCCGACATGGAGGTCCACATCTGGGGGCCGCCGTCGCCCGCGGAGCCGCTGCGCTCTCGCCTCGGGCGGTACATGTCCCCGCCGCTCTTCCCCGTCCGCCTGCGCGACCTCCCGTGCCGGCTCACCGTGCACGAGGTGCCCGACGGCCACGTGCACATCGGCCCCTTCGCCTTCGACGCGTCGCTGGTCTGCCACCCGGGGCCCACGGTGGGCTACCGCATCACCGCCGACGGCCGCTCGGTCACCTACCTGCCCGACCACGAGCCCGGCCTCGGCGTGCGCGGCCCGCTCCTCCGCGACGGGTGGACCTCCGGGTGCTCCCTCGCCGACGACACCGACCTGCTCATCCACGACGGCCAGTACACCGACGCCCAGTACGCCGAGCGGGTGGGCTGGGGGCACAGCACCTTCGACCGCGCCGTCGAGTTCGCCAACCTTACGCGGTCGCGTAAGCTGGTGCTCTTCCACCACGACCCCGACCACGACGACGCCACGCTCGAGCGGCTGATGCGCGAGCTCATCGACCGCACCCGCCCCTCGATGCCCGTAAGCGCGGGCTACGAGGGCGAGGCCATCGCGCTGTAGCTCAGCGCCCGATCCGTCGGCGCAGGGTGACGAGCAGGGCCCGCGCCGTGGGGTCGCCGACGAAGACCCCGGCTGCGAGGTAGCCGAGGCCGAACACCGCCAGGGTCGGCGGCGCGACCAGCATCGGGCGGTCGCCGAGCGCGGCCGCCAGCGGGAGGCGCACCGTCCACGCGGCGCCCGCGGCGGAGAGCGCGATCGACCAGAGGCGCAGGAGAACCGGGGCCGCGACCCCGTGGGCCCCCACCCGGCGGCGCAGTGCGGCGCGTAGCACGAGGTACTCGATCCATCCCGCGAGGCCGGCGGAGGCGCTCAGACCGACGGTCCCCCAGGAGGGCGGGACCCCGAGGGCGCGGAGCAGGGGGAAGGCGAAGACGTAGCCGAGCGCGGCGGTGAGCACGAGCCGCAGGGCGGCGACGCGCATGGGGGTGCGGGTGTCGCCGAGCGCGTAGAAGGCCGACGAGTACAGCCGCGCCATGGTCTGCCCGAGGAGCCCGACCGCGGAGCCCGCGAGGGTGGCCCACACGGCGAGGGTCTGGGTGCGGGTGAAGGCCCCGCGCTGGTAGAGCAGCCCCGCGATGTCGCCGCCGAGGGCCACGAAGGCCATCGCCGAGGGGACGACGAAGAACGCGATGCGCGCGAGGCCCGCGTCGAGGCGCTTGACGACGGCGCGGTGAACCTCGTCGACGGTGCCCGTGGCGGAGGACATCTCCGGGAGCTCGGAGGCGGAGATGGCGGTGCCGAAGAGGCTCACCGGGAGGAGGTTGAGGGTCTGCGCGAAGGCGAGCGTGGCGACCGCGCCGACGGGCAGCAGGCTCGCGAGGATCTGGTCGATGTACCCGCTGAGCTGCGCGACGCCGCGGGAGAGCAGCGCGCCGCTGAAGCGGGAGACCACCGCGCGCACCTCGGGCGAGCCGGAGCCCAGGGCGGGCCGGGCGCCGGGCACGAGGCGCAGCGCCGCGGGGAGCTGCACCAGGAGCTGCGCGAGGGCGCCGGCGACGATGCCGTAGGTGGCGGCGCGGGCGAGGGCGAACTCCCCGGCGGCGCGCCCGGTGACGACGAGCGCGACGACCACGGTGGCGCTCGACGCCATCGGGACTGCGTAGGGGAGGAAGAAGCGCCGGTGGCTGTTGAGGATGCCGAGGCACCACGCGGAGAGTACCAGGAGGCCGACGCCCGGGAAGACGATGCGCACCAGCGAGACGGTCTCGGCGCGGCGGGCGCCCTCGAAGCCGGGCGCGATGAGGTCGACGAACTGCGGCGCGAACGCGACGCCGAGGGCGACGAGGGCGCCCGTGACGAGGGCGAGGAGGGTGGCGACGGCCCCGGCGACGGCGACGGCCTCTCGGTGGCGGCCCTCGGCGCGGAGCCGGGAGTACACCGGGATGAACGACGCGCTCACGGCCCCCTCGCCGAGGAGGTTCTGGAGCACGTTGGGGATCTTGAGGGCGGCGTTGAAGACGTCGGCCCCGGCGCCGCCGCCGAGGTAGTACGCGAACACCGACTGGCGCACGAGGCCCGCGACGCGGCTCGCGAGGATGCCCGCGGCGACGGCGAGGCTGCCGCGCACGCGGGACGGAGGCACCTCGGCGGCGGGCTCGACGGTCATCGATGGGTGACTGCGGGGTTAGCGGAGAACGGCGGCGATCGCCAATGCGGAGCACGGCGCGCGCGGTCGTGTATGGTCCACGGCTGTGTTGCCCGACAAAGCCACCCTGCGCGCCGAGCTGCTCGAGCGCCTGCGCGCCGACCTCGACCCGCTGGAGCGCGCCCACCGGGCGGCGCTCGAGGGCGCCACGCACGAGGAGTCCAAGCCCGAGAACAGCAAGGACACCCGGGCGCTGGAGCAGTCGTACCTGGCGCGCGGCCAGGCGCTGCGGGTGGCCGACGCCCGGCGCGCCGTGGCCGACGTCGCGGTGATGTCCGTCGACCGGGTGCGGGGCGACCAGCCCGTCGGGGTCGGCGCGCTGGTGACGACCGTCGAGGGCGGCGACGAGCGCCTCGTCTTCGTGGCCCCGCACGGGGGCGGCAGCGTGCTCGCGGGGGGCACGGTGCACGTCGTGACGCCGCAGTCGCCGCTCGGGCGCGCGCTCGTCGGGCGCAGCGCGGGCGACGCGTGCGAGCTCACCCTCGGGGGCCGCGAGCGGGTCATCGACGTCGTCGGTGTGGCGTAGCGTGCGGTCGCAGCACGAAAGGCCGCGGTGTCCGACGATGAGCGCTCCACGACCGATCGCGAGACCGCTCGCCCTCGCGGTGTTGTTGCTGGGCGCGAGCGCTTGTCCCCGGCGCTCGGCGCCACCGCCGGACGCCGACCCCAACGTGCAGCTCCACGTCGAGCACGCCATCGGGGCGCCGGTGGTTGACATCCGCCGCGAGCCCGACGCCGGGACCACCCGGATACAGATCGGCGGGGCCTCGGTGCACCTGCCGACGCGGGAGCCTGATCCGCCGTCGGCGGAGTGACCGGCGTACGCGCTTCGCTCACTCCACGATGGGCGCCCGGTTCGATCCGCGCGTGAGGCGCGGGGCCGTCCTTCATCGGCCGCGCGACACGCGAGCTCCGCGGTCTCGTCGGGGGCCCCGCACGCCGCGCGCAGCGCCAGCGCGTAGTTCGACGCGCCGGTGGGCCCGGCCAGCTCGAAGCGGTAGGTGCCCGTCACGGGCGCGACGACCTCGTACTCTGCGCCGACCCGATCGCGCACGCTCAGGCACGTCACCCGCGGCGAGGACCACGAGGTGGCCCCGATGGTCACCGCGTGGGTGACGGCGACCGGGGGGAGCGTCCAGCGCGCGGGGGCCCAGTACCTGGGGCACGATGTCTCGTAGGCGTCGCAGCGGCCGCTGGCCTCGCCGACGCGCGGCACACACGACGCCTGGCTGGTGTCACAGCGGACGTGCGCGGGAGTCGGGGTCGCAGGGCGGCCTGGCGGCGACGGTCGCGGCGGGGGTGGGGGTGAGCTCGGTCCACGGGCTCCAGAGGCCGAACGCGTCGCCCACGCGGAGCCGGATGCGCGTGAGGGTCCGCAGGCTCGCGGTGGTGACCCTCGCGACGATCATCGGCGGTGCGGTGGTGGTGGTGATCAACCGGTGGGGGCCGAGCCGCGGCGTTGAGCCCTCGCCGGGTCGATGTCGGCGTGGAGGGGTGAACCGGGTCAGAACGCTTGCGGTGCGGCCGGGCGCTGCTGATGCGCCCAGACCGTGAAGGCGATGTTGGTCTGGCCGTAGCCGCGGCGGTTGGCGCCGTCGCCCGCCATCATGGGCGAGATGACCTCGCCGCCCATGGCGCAGGCGCGAGGGCGCACCTCCTGGCGAACGGCCTCGGACATCGGGTCGGTGCCCTGCGCGGCGCCGAGGGTGATGATGCCGATCTGCTCGAACTCCCCACCGGGACCGAAGCGGGCGCCGGGCTGCATCTCGGCCGGGGTCACGCTCTCCAGCGAGAGCGGGCACGAAGCGACGAGCGCCGACCGCGGAAGGCCCGTGCGGATCTCACCGACGGCGGTGCCGCCGCAACCCGCGAGGGCGATGACCGAAGAGGCGACGATGGACGTGGCGACGGCGAAGCGAAGCGCCTGGATCGTCATGGAGTGCTCACGGTACCCAACAAAGCGAAAAGCCGCGGACCCCTCTCGGTTTCCGCGGCTCTTCTTTTTGTCGGGGCGAGAGGATTTGAACCTCCGACTCCCTGGTCCCGAACCAGGTGCGCTACCAGGCTGCGCTACGCCCCGAAAGGGAGACGCTTTGTACGCGCCTACCCCTGAGAGTGTCAAGGCAATCGACAGCCCTCGCGTCGATCGTTGGTCACCCCGGCGGTCGGCAGATGACGTCCTCGATCACCCCGAGGTTGTTCTCCTCGTTGCACTCCGTGCGTGAGCGCGTGTCGTCGATCACCGCCGTCACCGGCTCGGCGCGCTCCTGCGGCGGCGTCGCCCAGTCGCAGCTCACCTCCACGCACTCTCCGGGCATCAGCGCGCGCGGCGTCGGCGCCGTGCACACCCGCGCGCCCAGCGTCACGCCCGTCCCGCGGTAGAAGCCCACCGGCAGGCCGTCCGCCATCGGCGCCGTGCCCCGGTTGCACGCCCGCACGCGCATCCGCGCCGTGCCCGACCCGAGGCACATGAAGCCCGAGCCCGACACCGTGCCGTCGGGCGAGCTCGTGATCTCCGCCGTGCCCTGCACGTTGGTGCGGAAGTTGTTGAGCGTGCGCTCGCGCCAGTTGAGCCGCACCGAGCCGCTCGCCGGGATGCGGCCGTCGTCCTCCACGTTGGTCACGTTGTAGGCGTGCTGGTTCCAGATGGTGCGGGAGCGAACCCAGCGGTCGGCGATGTCGGCGTACACCCGTATCCCGCGCACGCCGCGGGGACGGGCCGCGCGGCAGGTGTTGCCCTCGCCGATCGTGCCCATGGGCGGCGCCGCGCACACGTACGTGCACTCGCTCCCGGAGCCCGTCGTGCGACCCGCGTCGCCGCCCGCGTCCGCGCTCGCGTCCCCGACGCCGCCGTCACCCGCGGGCGCGCTCCCCGGGCAGCACTCGCTGTCGCCGGTGCACCGGCAGAAGCCCATCACGCAGCGGTTGGAGGGGCACTCGGCGTCCGTCGAGCAGCGCAGCCCCGCGAACTGCACGTCGACCCCGCGCTCGCCCACCCCCGGGCACGCGATGCCCGTCGTCGGCGAGCCGCAGTTGAAGTTGCTGCCCACCACCAGCTCGGCGCGGAAGTCCCCGTCGACGTCCGCCACCACGGGGTTCTCGTACCAGGTGCACGACGAGTGCTGCTGCGAGAAGAGCACCGTCCCCGTGGCGCCGTCGTACACCCGCGCGAAGCACTCGTCGGCGTAGACCGCCTCCACCCGCCCGTCGCCCTCGAAGTCGAAGGACGTGCTCCCCGTCACGTTCGAGCTCGCGTCCTGCGAGGGCCGTGACCAGAGCACCCCTGTCGTCGTCGCCGTCTCGCAGCGGCCGCCCGAGCGCGACACCGAGCGCGGGCCGCAGTCCGGGTCCATCACCGAGTACGCCGTCGCCCCGGCCGCCGCGACCTCCGCGAGCCCGTCGCCGTCGAAGTCCGCCACCGTCGGCGGACCCCCGGTGCCGCCGCCCGGCAGCGCCACCGGCCCGAACACCGTGCGCCCCTCGAGCGTGTCGATGCGCACGTACCCGCTCGACACCACCGCCACCTCGGGAATACGCGCATCGGTAAACCGCGGCGTCGCGAAGTCGCCGAAGTCCCCCACCGCTACATGGCCGTCGCCGCAGCCCGGGCCCGCGCAGTTGCTCCGGGTGAAGTACGCCTCGCGCACCCACTCCCGCGTCGTCGCGCTCCACGCGAAGATCCCGTCGCCGGTCACGAGCTCGACGGCGCCGTCCTCGTCGACGTCGAGCGCCACGCTGAAGGCCCCGGCGGAGTAGCCCGCGAGCTGCGCCCGCGCCCCGGCGCCCCCGATGAGCGCGCCCGTCCGGCCGTTGAACACCATCCCGTGGCGCAGCACCTCCGCGCGCCCGTCGCCGTCGATGTCCACGATGGTGGGCCCCGCCCAGCCGCCGCCGGTCGGGTTGAACTCCGTGCCGTCCGCGGCCGTCGAGCGCCACCACACCCCCCACCGACCTCGCGCCCCCGCGTCGCCTGCCGGGGCCGTCACATAGCGGAACGCCACGAGCCCGCCGCCGGCCTTGAAGGCCACGATCTCGGGGGTGCCGTCTCCATCGAGGTCGCCGATGGCGGGCGGCGAGGAGTGCGACACCAGCTGATCTGCGAGGTTGTCCTGGAGCGCGCAGGTGCGCCCGTCGAGGATGCGAATGAGCCCCGTCGGGAGCTCGGCCCCGCCGTCGGCGCCGTCGTCGAAGACCACCACGATGGAGGGCCGCACCCCGTCCGAGGCCGGGTGGTACACCCGCAGGTCGGCCACCATCGGCGTCGAGAGCACGTGCAGGTGCTCCGGGAAGGCGTCGCCCGCGGGCGCCACGTCGAACTGGCACTGCACCGCCGGCGCGAACACCCCCGGCCGCGGGTCGACCGTGCACGCCGGGTCGGTCTGCGCGCCCGTCCACGGCACGCAGCGCCCTGCCTCGCAGCGCGCGTCGTTGGGGCAGCCCGCCGTCGCCGAGCACCCGCTCGACGGCTCGACGCAGCGGTCCATCCGGCAGAGCCTCCCCCCGGTGCAGTCGCTCGTCGCGCGGCACTCCGGCGTGAACACCTCCGCGGCCGCCCCGTCCGCCGTCGTCCCCAGGTCGGCCGGCGCGTCCATGCTCGTCCCGCCGCGGTCGACGGTCGTATCCCGCGCGTCCATCCCGAGGTCGCTGCGCGCGTCGAGGCCACCCCCGTCGCGGCCGCCGGCGTCCATCGGCGGGACCACGGCGCCGTCGTCGGGCGAGCACGCGGCGCCCGCCATCGTCAGCGCCAGCGCGCCCATCCATCGGTCGGTTCTCATGGTGTCGGTCGCTGAGCCTACCGCAGTCCACCTGCGGCCACGCGCGTGACGCCGCGCCTCCGGTCGGGCGTACGTGCTGGCTCATGATTTCCAGCTACCGCCGCCAGCATCGTGCTCCGCGGCGCGCTGGGCGGCCTCCCTGGGGCATCGCCGCCCTCTGGACCTGCGTGCCCGGCGCGGCCTGGTACCTCGGCCGTTTCCTCGGCCGGGGCGCGGTCGGCGGCTGGCTCGGCTTCGTCGGCGAGACCAGCGTCGGCGCCGCGCTCCTGCTGGTGGCGCTGGACCCGCAGACAATGGCGCGCCAACGCCGCCGCCCCGCGGGCCTCCGCCCCTGCATGGTAATGCCATAGGCATGACCACGGTCGTCTCCTTCGGACAGCCCAACAACCAGGTCGCCACCGCCCGCCGCCTGCTCGTCGTCTTCGACGGCGGCAACGCGCCGGGATACTCGTCCGTCGCGGTGGCCCTCACCGAGGAGGCCGTCCGCCGCGACTACGAGGTGTGGGCCGCGAGCGAGGGCTTCCGCTCGCTCACCCGCGACGCCACCTCCGAGCCGAAGTTCGAGCGGCTCATCCTCGGCCGCCAGGAGCGCTACGCCCTCCTTGCGCAGGGCATCCCGGCGCGCTCCATGGGGCGCCGGGTGCTCGACGCGGGCAGCGATTTTCGCAGCGAGCGCTACGCGGGCTTCCACGACCCCGACCGCCGCCGCGAGGCCGCCGCCACCATCGCCGAGCAGGGCTTCACGCACCTCGTGTGCGTCGGCGGCAACGGCACCTTCGAGGGCCAGCGGGCCCTGCTCGAAGACCTTCAGCCGCGCATCCCCAGCGGCTTCATCAACGTCTCCATCGACGACGACCTCGGCGGCGATCGGGCGATCGGCTTCCTCACGGGCGTCGAGGCCGGCGCCACGGTGGTGCGCGGGCTGCTCGAGGACGCCTACACCCACAAGCGCATCTACCTCGTCGAGACCATGGGCAACCGCAGCGGCCGGCACGCCCTGCACTGCGCCGTCGCCGCGAGGGCGCACCTCGTGGTGCTGCCCTTCTTCCGCTTCCCCGACGAGGTGCTGCGCGAGATCGCCGAGAAGCTCGCGCAGGTCGACTACGCCGTGGTGGTGGTGGCCGAGGGCTACGAGTCCGAGCGCCGCCGCACCGAGCCGGGCCTCTCCGCGAGCGCCCTCCTGCTGCGCCAGCTCGCCGAGGCAGGCCTCGCCGACAGCCCGCGCAAGCGGGTCATCGCCGAGCCCTTCAGCCGCTACCTCCGCGGCGTGCGCCCGGCCTTCCTGGAGGTCTCGGCGGCGTACCTCAAGGCCTCGCTGCTCTTCGACGCCTTCGACGCGGGGCGCTCGGAGGTGATGCCCTTCGTGCTCGGCGCCCACGACGTCGGGGTGCGCCCCTTCGCCACCATCGCCCGCGACGACCGGGTGGAGGCGGCCTTCCTCCCGCTGCTCGACCGCCTCGGGCTGCCGCGCTTCCAGGCGCTGGTGCGCGAGCGCTTCGCCGCGGGCGGGGCGTAGCTCAGCTCTTTCGGGCGAAGACCCGCACCGCCCCGGTGCCGGTCTCCGAGCGGCGGAAGGTCTCCGGCACCTCGGTGACCTCCGTCGGGTCGTCGTCGTCGTCGAGCACCGCCTCGGTGACGACGCCGAGCTGCTGAAGCTCGCGCTGCAGCGTGGCGGCGTCGCGCGGCCGGGCGCCGCGCTCGAAGGCGAGGCAGCGCATCACCAGGGCGTCGAGCGCCGGCGGGAGCCCGGGCCGCAGCACCGACGGCCGCATTGGGGGCCCGCGCTGCATCTCCAGCAGCAGCGTCGCGGGCGTGCGCGCCCCGAAGGCGAGGCGCCCGCAGAGGGTCTCGTAGAGGATCACCCCGACGGCGTAGAGGTCGACGCGGCCGTCGAGGTCGGCCTCGCCGCGGGCCTGCTCGGGGGCCATGTACGAGGGCGTACCCATCACGAAGCCGGCGCGCGTGAGCCGCGGATCGCCCACCGCCGACATCGCCTTGCTCACACCGTAATCGAGCACCTTCACCCGCGGCGTCTCGGCCCCGCGGTCGACGAGGAATAGGTTGTCGGGCTTCAGGTCGCGGTGGAGGATCGAGCGCGCGTGCGTCGCGACCAGCGCCGACACCGACTGCCGCGCGACGCTCACCGCGAGCCCGACGTCGAAGCGCCGCTCGCGCCGCAGCCGGGCGGTGACCGTCTCGCCCTCGAGGCGCTCCATCACCAGGAAGGGCGCGCCGTCGTCGAGGGTGCCCATGTCGAACACCTCGACGATGTGCGGGTGCCCGAAGCCCCCCGACACCACCGCCTCGTGCTGGAAGCGCGCGATGGCCACCGCGTCGCGCGCGTACTTCGTGTGCAGGCACTTGATGGCCACGCGGCGCCCGAGGTTCACCTGCACCGCGTCGTAGACCACCCCCATGCCGCCCTGCGCGATGAGCCCGGTGAGGCGGTAGCGCCCCTGGAGCACGCGGCCGACCAGCGGAGCCTCCGGCGGCGCCGCGGCGTCGAGGTCGAGCGGGGCCGACGGGCGCGGCATGAAGGGCGGCGGGGCGGCCGACGGACGCGGCGGCTCGTCGGATCGCGTCGCCGGCACGATCGGCTTGCCCTGCACGGGACAGA
>CAIOSS010000831.1 GCA_903860995.1 uncultured delta proteobacterium
CGCAGGACGAGCCCCCGCCGCTGCGCCCGGAGGCGTTGCCGCCGCCCGCGCCGGAGGAGCCGACCGACCCCGCCGCGCCGTCGGCCCCGCGGCCCGCGCGCACGGTGCACCGCCGCAGGGTGACCTCCGCGCCGGAGCCCGAGATGCGGACGCCGTAGCTGCTCGTCCCGGCGCTGGTGGCGGCGGCGGAGGTGATCGTGAGTCGCTGCAGCTCGACCGCCTCGTTGACCCGCGCGAACACCCCGGTGGTGGAGTCGCCCTGGATGGTCGTGACGTTGCTCGCGCTGCGGCTCCAGTCGGTGGCGCTGTAGCCGCCGTAGAGGCTGACGCCCGCGGCGAGCGTGAGGGTGTCCACGTAGGTGCCGCTCGCGATGTAGACCGCGAGGCGCCCGGACGCCGCGGCGTTGATGCCCGCCTGGACCGTGCGCTTGGGCGCCGCGCGGGTGCCCGGGTTGGCGTCGTTGCCGCTCGTGGCGACGAAGATCGCGCGCGCCGCGTTGCCGTCGATGCCGTCGCAGTTGGTGTCGGCGAAGCCGTCGTCGGGGAGGTCGGGGTCGGTGTTGCGGCACTCGCAGCCGTTGCCGGGGTCGTTGTCGAGGTCGACGTAGGTCGCGGCGCACGCGAGGCCGCAGGTGGCCGCCGCGCAGGCGGCGACCTGGTTGCTGCCGACCGGGCATCGCCGCCCGCAGGCGCCGCAGTTGAGCGCGTCGGCCTGGGTGTTGACCTCGCAGCCGTTGGCCGCCGAGGTGTCGCAGTCCGCGAAGCCGGTGTTGCAGCTCGCGACGGTGCACTGCGACATCACGCAGGCGGGCGTCGCGTTGGCCGTGGCGCACGCGCGGCCGCAGGCGCCGCAGTTGCCGAGGTCGGTGCGGACGTTGACCTCGCACCCCGTCGAGTCGCGCCCGTCGCAGTCGAGGAAGCCCGTCACGCAGAAGGTCACGCACGACGCGCCCACGCAGGCCGCGGCGGCGTTGGTGTTCGACGGGCACACGGTGCCGCAGGTGCCGCAGTTGTCGGTGGCGTTGCTGGTGTTGGTCTCGCAGCCGTCGGCCGCGTTGGCGTTGCAGTCGCCGAAGCCCGCGGCGCAGGCCGTGACGGTGCAGCGCCCGGCCATGCACGCCCCGGTGCCGCGCGGCGGCATGCAGAGCGCCCCGCAGGCGCCGCAGTTGGTCACGCTGCTGGCCGTGCTGGTCTCGCAGCCGTTGGCCGGGTTGCCGTCGCAGTCGCTGAAGCCCGCCTCGCAGGTGTACGCGCAGGTCCCGGCGTTGCACGCGCTGGTCGAGTTGGCGCGCGCCTCGCACGGGCGGTTGCACGCGCCGCAGTGGAAGACGTCGGTGAACGTGTTGGTCTCGCAGCCGTTGCTGGCCATGGAGTCGCAGTCGCCGTACGGCACCGTGCAGGTGCCGACGGTGCACATGCTGTTGCGGCACGCGGGCGTGGCGTTGGTCGCGGCGCAGCGGGTGCCGCAGGCGCCGCAGTTGGCGAGGTTGGTGGTCTGGTCGACGCACGCGCCGCTGCAGCAGGTCTGGCCGCCGGGGCAGCCGCGGGTGTCGGTGCAGCCCGTCACGCAGAGGTTGCCCACGCAGAGGTTGCCGGTGGGGCAGTGATCGTCGGTGACGCACTGCACGCAGCTGCGGGTGTTGGTGTCGCAGCGCAGCCCGCCGGCGCCGGCGTCGCCGGTGCGGCAGCCCTCGTCGGCGCGGCAGCCGCTCACGCAGCGCGACGAGGCGCCGTCGCAGTGCTGGTCGGCGGGGCAGGTGTCGGGCGAGAGGCGGCAGCCGATGCAGCGCCCGCTCGCGACGTCGCACACCGGACCGCCCGCGTTGCCGAGGCAGTCGCCGTCGGCGGCGCAACGGGACGGCCCGCGGTCTTCGGCCGGGGCGTCCATGCTCCCGTCGGTTCTGCCCGAGTCGAGGGGACCATTGTCGAAGCCGCCGACGTCGGCGCCCAGGTCGGCGCCGACCGGCCCTCCGTCAACGCCCGCGCCGCTGTCGACGACGCCGGGGGGCGTGTCCTCGGAACAGCCCGCCACGAGCGCGAGCACCACCATCGGAACGAGGGCCAGCGCCCGAAACTCGTGTCGACTCATAGGACCGCCAATGCCTCCGTGGACGCGTAGAGCCGTCACTCTCGCACGATCGGGGTCGCCGGTGGCACACCCAAGCGGCGGCCTCCGGCGCGCGTCCGTGCGACGCCCTTGACGCATCCCGCGGAGCGTGGCTGGCTCCCCGGCCGAATGCATCCCAGCCTCCTTCTTCAACCGCGCGCGAACTCGCCCAGCTGGCCCGCCGAACCGGTCGCCCCCGCCAACGGCGCGGACGCCGCTCCGGCGGTGCCCGCCCCGGGCACCACTGTCACCGCCGCGGGGGGTGACCAGGGCGGGTCCTTCGCGGTCGCGGCGCCCTCCGCGGGGTACCTCTCGCAGGAGACCTGCCAGCAGGCGAGCCGCAGCGGGCTCATCTCCGCCGCGGGCTACACCGTGGGGGCCTCGCTGCTGGGCATCGTGATCTTCGTCGTGATGCGCAAGAAGCTCTGGGGCAGCGCCTTCGTGCGCTACCTCACGGGGGTGGGCGTGGCCTGCGCCATCGGCACCACCATCGCGGGCCTCGACCCCGTGCGGGCCGACATCCTCGAGCAGTGCATGCACTCCGCGGACTTCTCGCAGTACGTCTTCCTGGGCACGCAGCTCTTCGCGCGGGCGCTGGTGCTCGGGCTCATCCCGACGCTCGTCGTCACCCTCACCGGCTGCCTGATCGCCAACCGCACCTGAAACCCCCTCAAGAGGGAGATCGCGCACACCCATGGACCTCGTCATCGCCGTCGGCGGAGGCGGTCAGCACATCGCCCTCAGCGTGGCCCGGCTGCTGCGCGTGGGCGCGCTCGCCGAGCCCATCGAGGCCTTCGTCATCGACGCCGACAGCGACTCGCGCCTCGCGGTGAAGCTGCGCTCCTTCGGACACACCGTGAGCGCCGGGTGCCAGCACCCGCTGGACGGCGCCGAGGCCATCGTGCCGCCCTTCGCGCGCGACACCATGAAGGAGACGGCGTTCCGGCGGATCTTCCTCGACGACCGCGCAGACCCCCTCGAGCGCGAGCTCTTCGAGCTCTTCTACGACGAGGAGTCCGGGGGCGTGGACGGCGGCGTCGGGGTCTCCGCCGGGGTCGACATCGGCAAGGGGATGTTCGCCAACCCGAGCGTCGGCAGCGCCGTGTTCGCGTCGAGCAAGGGCGGCGCGATGGACCCGCTCTTCGGCCGCGCCCGCACCGCCGCGCGCATCTTCGTGGTGGGCTCCTTCCTCGGCGGCACCGGGGCGGGCATCACCCACCAGCTCATCAAGCTCGTGCGCGAGGCCGTGGGGCCCGCGAAGCCCATCTACGGGTCGTTCCTGCTGCGGTGGTTCGACCTGCCGCCCACCACGGGACAGACCGTCGACACCTCCACCCTGCTCGCCAGCATGGGGCACGGGCTCGAGTACTTCTATCGCTACACCCGCGCCCTCCTCGACGCCTCGATGCTGCTCGGCGTGCCCGACCACCCCACGGCGCACATCAAGGCCGTCGCCGCCGCGCCCGAGAACGACGAGACCGTGAGCATGTACCCGCTGCTCGCGGCCTACGGGCTTCTGATGCTGCCCGACAAGACCGACACCCAGGCCCGCGCGATGC
>CAIOSS010000832.1 GCA_903860995.1 uncultured delta proteobacterium
AGAACTCCGAAAAGGTCTTTCGATTCACTGCGCGTCCTGTTTCATTCGTGCTGCGTGCGAGGTCGGGTTGCTCGTGGTGGACTGATTCTCATCTGTCGGGGCAATACGCTGTGCCTGAGCAAGAGTCTGTCGGCGAACTACATGCGACTGTCTTGCTGCACGAGCCGCCGCCAGGGCAGTTGTAATCACACCGCATAGTTCTTCCGTTGACGCATCCGCTTCCGCCAACATGGTTGCACAGGCGATCGCTCGGTTCGATGGGGCCAGGCACCGTGCGCTCGCACTGCGCGAGTTGCACACGGGCCGCTACGAGTTCTCTCTCCATTGGTTCGATATCCTGCAGGTAGCTCACACCTGGGGACATCTTCATTTCATCGGCCGCCCTTCGCTCCAAACGCTGAACCGAGCTAATCGCAGCCATACATCCCCAAAAGCGTCGTCCCTCGAAGGCTAGGCCGATTTCGTTGTTGCTGCAGTTCAACGCGGCTCCCCATGCCACATTGTAAGCATCGAGGTCGCCTAGGTTGCCGGGCCGCATTTGCATCCCTACCGCGTGCTGCTGTTCCACCAGCCGTGCGCATAGGCTTTGTGCGTCAGGTGCCGAACAAACTTGGCGGGCCAATCGCCACGCCGCGGCAATCTCAGGGCCCCGAGGACCGAGTTGTTCCATGCGCTGATCGATTTCGCGCTCAAGCCACCGAATTCTATCTCGGATCGAACTGCATAACGATGTGCCAGGTCCCGGTCCACCGCCTCCGGGTCCCAATCGCACGATGGATTGAAAGATTACATCAAGGTCTATTCCGGCCGGTGGCAGCGTCGAACTCGGGGCCACCATCCCCACGGGCCCCACCACCTTCTCACTTGAGCAACTCCCTCCGCACCCACTCCCTCTGGCTTCCCCACCGAGACCCTGCGCCGCGGTCCCCGCCCCCGGTAGGATCTCGTACGACTTCGGCACGCTTGCACCGCTCCCGGTCATGCCCGCGGGCAGGATCTCGTAGGATTTCATCGCATCACTCCTCCGTCTCCAGCAGCGTCGTCAGCGTCAGTTCGATCGACCGCACACCACGATGCGCACCGAGGCGCCCGTCTGCGTCGTGCTGATCTTGAGGCGCCCGAAGGCCCCGAGCCCGTCGTCCGGGTGCGGCACCTGGAGCAGGCCGATCTTGGGCGCATCCGCGAGCGTGGCGACCGTGACGGTCTCGGTCTCGGTGCCGTCGGCCCAGGCCCACTCCTGCTGGACGTTGTTGGTCTGGAACTGCACGGACACGGCCGTGCTGGCCTGCGACACCGACTCGACGAAGATCTGCACGAGGAGTTTGTCGGCGCTGCCGAGCACTGCGTAGAACTCCTCCCCTGTGTAGTAGGTCCGGCCCGAGCCAATTGTTTGATTGAACACTTCGACATTGAACAGTCGTGCCATCACGTCACCCCTTCGATGCGAACATGGTCGGCGTGCCCCAAGCACGCCGACTTTCGACTGCTCAACGCTAGACTCTCTCCTTGTCAAGCCCGTTTCGATGAATTCTTCCTGCGTGGCGATGAGCAGGGGCATCTCGCACCCAACCACCAGACGCACGCCCACCGGGCGGAGTTCGCGTCAGTCCTCCCCGAGCGATTCCATTCAGATCGTCGCCCATCGGGGCCCGTTCGCGCTCCGATCATCCATCACGCCCGCCCATTGCCACTCTCTCCGTCCCCCGCTCCCATCCCGCATACACTCCGCGCCCGTGGAACCCCGCGACCTCCCGCCCGAAGCCCCCGCCTCGCGCGAGGTCCTGTGGCAGCAGGCGCTCATCCGCGCGTCCCTCCAGGGCCTCGAGGACGTGGCCACCGCCGACGCCGCCGAGGTGCTCTTCGCCCGCTCGCGCCGCCCCGCCACGGCCGGCGCCTTCTTCGACCAGCTCGGCGAGGCCTCCCTCGCCCGCGGCTTCGCCGTCGCCCGCGTCTCGGTCCTCGAGGAGCGCGCCTTCGACACCCTCGACGGCCTCGTGCGCAACCTCCTGCTCTCCCTCCGCGCCCCGGGCACCTCGTCCCGCGCCCGCGGCTGGGCCGCCGTGCTCGACCGCTTCGCCGCCGCGCACCCCTCCGCCGCCGCCGCGGTCGCCGCCTTCGAGCACGCCGCCCGTCGCTTCGGCGCGGCCGGCGACCTCTCGGTCCTCTCCCGCGAG
>CAIOSS010000833.1 GCA_903860995.1 uncultured delta proteobacterium
ATGGCGATGGTGTCGACGCCGTCGACCTCGACCACCACTGGGCGCTTCACGATCTCGCCCGTGCGCAGGATGGCGACGTTGGGCTGCGAGATGACCGCGGCGCCGACGAAGTTCCCCTTGGTGCCGGGGTTGCTGATGGTGAAGGTCGACCCGGCGAGGTCGTCGGCCTCGATCTTCCCGTCGCGGGCCTTCTTCGCCACCGAGTCGATGCCCTTGGCGAGGCCCTTCACGGTGAGCTCGTCGGCGTTGCGCACCACCGGAACCAGCAGCCCCGCGGGCGTCTCCACCGCCACGCCGAGGTTGATCTGCTTGATCTTCACGTAGGCGTCTTCGAGCACCCGCGCGTTGAGCATGGGGTTCTCGCGCAGCGCCTTCACCGTCGCCGCCGCGATGAACGACAGGAAGGTGAGCCCCACCCCTTCGGCCTTGAGCGCCTCCTTGCGGGCCTCGCGCAGCCGCGAGACCTTGTGCATGTCGATCTCCGCGAACGTGTAGACGTGCGGCGAGACGTGCTTCGAATAGACCATGTGGTCGGCGATGATCCGCCGACGGCGGTTGAAGGGGACCACCTCGTCGCCGGGCGCCTGGACGTAGGGCTTCACGCTGAAGCCGCCCTTCGGCGCCGGGGGGACGTTGGCCGCCGGGGCCTGCCGCGGCGCCTCGACCGACGCGGGCGGGGGCGGGGGCGGGGGCGTGGCCGGGCGCGACGGTGTCGGGGAGGCGGTGGCGACCTTGCTCGCGGCGGCGGCGAGCGCGTCGTCGCGGGTCACGCGGCCGTTCTCGCCGGAGCCCTTGATGGCGCTCACGTCGAGGTCGTTCTCGCGAGCGATCTTGCGCACGACGGGGGTGCTCGGCGGCTCGCGCGCGGGCGCGCTGGCGGCGGGCGCGCTCTGCTCCGCGGGCTTCTCCGCGGGGGCGGGCTTCGCGGCGCCGGCCGTCGCGGCGGTGTCGATCTCGGCGATGGGGACGTTGACCGGCACCACGGCCTGCTCGGCCGCGAGGAGCTTCGTGACGACGCCTCCGACCGGCGACGGCACATCGGTGTCGGCCTTGTCGGTGGAGACCGTCACGAGGATCTGGTCCTTCGCGATGGTGTCACCGGGCTTGACGTGCCAGCGGGTGATGGTGCCCTCGACGACGCTCTCGCCGAGCTGCGGCATGACGACGGGTACGGCCATGGGTGCGATCCTCTTCTCCGGGTGCGGGCTACGGCGCGTCTTCGAGGGGCTCTCGCCCGCGCGCGCCAAGGCCATACCTGCAAGCGTCCACGGACGCAATCGCGCTCAGCGCGAGGCGTGGAGCACGTACCAGAGCGCCGCGCTGGCGAGCGCGAGGAAGCCCAGCGACGCGAGCAGCAGCAGCGCCCCGTTGGACGACCTCGGCGGCGGCGCAGGCGGCGCGAGCGGCGCCTGGTTGGGCCCCCACCCCGGCGGCATCGTGGCCTGCCCCGCCATCGGCGGCGCCGTGGGGAAGGGGTCGACCCGCGGCGCCATCGGCGCGGGATACGCCTGCCCGGGCGCCTGCTCTTGCAGCGTGGCGGCCTCGTCCGGGCGGCCCCTCAGCTGCGCCGGCTGGATGGTGTCGTTGTGCGACTCGTGCGTCGGCGCCACGAGGTCGCGCGTGGTGGCCTTCGCCTGCGCCATCGCGTCGCGGTAGGCGTCGTACGCGGGCTCGGGGCTATGGCGCGCGCTCTGGAGCGTGTCGTTGTCCGGCGTCGGGGGCGCCGCGCGCCGACCGCGGATCTGCGCCATCGCGGGCGAAGCGTGGTTGAACAGGGCCGTGTCGCCGTCGTCGTCGTAGTCGAGGCGCGGGAGCTGGGCGGGTGCGGCGGGTGCGGCGGGTGCGGCGGGTGCGGCGGG
>CAIOSS010000834.1 GCA_903860995.1 uncultured delta proteobacterium
AGCTCGCACGCGCGCCGCCCTGGCCGCCAAGCGGGCGAAGGGTGAGCGCACCGGGACCGTCC
Source organism: uncultured delta proteobacterium (assembly GCA_903860995.1). Lineage (GTDB taxonomy): Bacteria > Myxococcota_A > Polyangia > Polyangiales > SCUS01. The sequence continues at coordinate 63 of CAIOSS010000834.1, forward strand.
CCTACGGCTTCACCGCCGACGCCACGGGGCGCCTCGAGCAGCACGCCGCGGAGCAAGCCACCATCGCCCGCGTGCGGGAGCTGCGCGCCGCCGGCGCCTCGTTCCCCGCCATCGTCGCCCAGCTGCGCGCCGAGGGTGTGGCCTCCCGCGCCGGGAAGCCGCTGGCCCTCTCCGCGGTGCACGCCCTCGCCCAGCTGGGCGCCTGATCCCACCGCCCCGCAACCGCCCCTCGAGGAGCCTCCCCATGCAACGACTGCCGAACACCCCCGAAGGTGAGACGAAGCCCATCGGCTTCCGCCTCCCACCGCCCATGCTCGCGATGATTGACCGCGAGGTGGACACCCTCCGCGCGGCGGCGCCGGGGGGGGTGAGCGTGACCCGAAGCACCGCCCTCCGCGCGCTCCTGGTGGAGCTCGAGCAGCGCCGCGCCGCCGACCCCTCCCGCGCGCCAACGGGCGACGGGCGAGAGGGGGAGCGCATCGCCGCCGCCGCCGCCGAGGTGCGCCGCATCCTGGCCAAGATGGACACCGCCGGCGCCGAGCTGCGCGGGCTGCTCGAGGGAGCGCCTGGTGGTGAAGTTCCACGGCGGGAAGATCAACGGCGCCAACCCGTCGCGCACACCGCCGCTGGTGGGCAGCTATCCCTGTTGACCCGCACCGCCAACGACGGCGCCCAGCACCGCCCGCACCGCGCGACGAACACCGCGAGCGCCGCCGAGAACTCGCCCGCGAGCGCCGAGGTGCTGGCCGCGTTGAAGCCGCGCCTCGAGGCCGCGATTGCCTCGAGCAGCGCGAAGGCCATCGCCCGTGGCGCCGGCGTCGACGCCGCGAGCCTCACCCGATGGTTGAGCGGCGCGCGCCCTGGTGTGTCCGTGGGGACCGCTCGCAAGCTGTCCGCGTACCTCGCGAGCAGCGGGGGCTAGTATGGTTCCGCGCGGGATCATATCGGCCACCGTAAGCCGTCGCTCCTGCGACACCCCACCGCTGGATTACACGGTGTTTTCCGCCGAATACGTGTCTGTTATTTTACGGAAACGGCGCGGCGGTGGAAAACAGGAACGATAGCGGTGGTGTGACCTGTGTGCCGGGAACTGTGCGGGGTTTCAAGGTGCGTGTATTGTCGTCTAGCAATGCGCCAAACACTGCCCATCCAGGTGCGTGAAGCTCTCTCCGCCCGCGTCGCCCAGCACGGGACGCTGGCCGTAGCCGTTGCCATCGGGACCACGCTGGACACCCTCCGCGCTGCTCGCCGCGGCCACCGTCTCAACGGTGGAACGTGCACGGCCATCGCGGCCTACCTTTCGACGGAGAGCGCCCCCGCGCTGCTCGCCGCGTAGCGCGGCAACCCCGGCGCGCGGGATGGTCCGCGTGCGCCGGGCACACCACTGCCAACGATCCTGAACCTGTGGCGGGTGAGGGGATCGTTGGCAGCACGGGCCGATCAGAAGCGTTCGCCATTCCCCTCTCACAAGGAATCAGGCCGTCATGCACTCTCAGCCGAAGTACACGCACCAAAAAAGATACAGCCTCAGAGCAACCCCGCGCAAGACCACCGGGAAGATCGCTCCTGCTCCCGCGGCGCTTCTAGCGTTTCGCGTGGTGGCCCCCGCAGGAGGTAGCCCCCCTCCCCGCCGCGCCGCCCTCGAGCGCCTGGTGGCCGAAGCCAGCGCCCGCGTGCGGGTGGTGGTGGCCGAGCTGCGCGCCGATGGCGCCGAGGAGCTCGAGCAGCACCTCCGCGCGGCGTTGCTCGCGGCGCTCTCGCCCGACGCGGGAGGCCCC
>CAIOSS010000835.1 GCA_903860995.1 uncultured delta proteobacterium
GCCGGCCGCGCAGGAGCGGGCCGGCCTCGTCGGCCGTCGGCCCGGCCAGCGCCACGCCGTCCCCTCCGCCGCCCCCCCGCCATGTGCCGCCCACCGGCTCGCGCGTCGCGCTGGTGCTCATCGCCATCATCCTGGGCATCACCCTGTGCTGCGCGGCGTGCCTCATCGGGTACATGTTCTACGTCGACACGCGCCAGCGCTGACCCGTCGCCCCGGTGTCCGTCGCCGCGCTCATCCCCACGCTCCTCGGGCTCCTCGCCCTGGTCTGCGTGGGCGCCCTGATCGGTCGCACCGGGCGCCTCGGCGTCGCCTCCGACCGCGCTGCCGTCGCGCTCACGGCCCTGGTCGTCGACGTGACGCTCCCGGCGCTGACCCTCGACGTGCTGCTGCGTCGGCGGCTCACGGCCGAGGTCGCCTGGGCGCTCGCGCCGAGCACCGCGTCCCTCTTCGCCTGCCTCGGCGTCGGCTACGCGCTCTCGACCCTCGCAGGATGGACCCGCCCGGTGCGCGGCACCGTCATGATCTGCGCGGCCTTCTGCAACACCGGCTTCCTCGGGGTGCCCATCACTCGCGCGCTCTTCCCCGACCGCACCGACGCCGCGCAGGCCGCGGTGCTCATCGACACCGTCGACACCACCGCCCTGCTCTGGACCGTCGGCGTCGCCATCGCCCAGGCCTTCGGCGACCCGCACCCCACGCAGGCGACGCCCCGTCACGTGCGCGCCGTCCTGCTGCGCCCGGCGACGCTCTCCGTGCTCGTCGGCCTCGGGCTCAACCTCCTCGGCGTCCCGGCCCCCGCCGCCCTCCTGTCCCTGCTGCAGTGGGTCGGCGCCTCCACCTCGGTGCTGGTCTTCCTCGCGCTCGGGCTCCGCCTCGACGTCACGGTGCTCCGCGGCCAGCGCGCCCCCCTGCTGCTCGCGCTCGCCATCAAGCTCGTGCTCTCGCCCGCGCTCGCGCTCCTCGTGGCCCGCGCGCTCTCGCTCCACGGTCCCCCCATCGCCGTCTCGGTGCTCCAGTCGTCGATGCCCGCGGCCGTCATCGCCGCCGCCATCGCCACCCACGAGCGCTGCGACGACCGCCTCGCCGCCGCCATCGTGGTGAGCAGCCTCGCCCTCACGCTGCCCGCGCTCTGGCTCTGGTCGCCGGTGCTACGCGCGCTCGCGGGCTGAAATCTCCTCGCGCCCGCAACGCTCCGCGCGCGGCTCCCGACAAGGCCGCTCCTCCTGCTGCACCGATCAACCCACCGACGGGAGACACGGTCCCATGACGCTGTCCTTCGACGAGGTCGTCGAGCTCGACGCCTGCTGCGCCGAGCTGCTCGACGACGACCGCACCGACGTCACCGCCCGCCTCGCGCTCGACCCCGACGCCGACCCGCTGGAGTTCGACCTCCGCACCCCGTCGCGCTGGAGCGAGCTCCCGCGCCTCGCGCCCGCCTCCCCGGGACCCCGCACCGCCGTCGTCGGGGTCGAGCCGCTGCTCGTGGTGCACGACGCCGCCGCCGCGATCGACTTCTATGCGCGGGCCTTCGGCGGCGTGGAGCGCGCCCGCGACACGCTCCCCGATGGGCGCATCGTGTCCGCGGTGGTCGCCATCGACGGCTTCGTGATCCAGCTCTGCGACGACTTCCCCGAGCTACGCAGCGGGCGGCCGGGGTCGCCCGTGGCACTCGGCGGCACGCCCGTGACGCTGCACCTCACGGTCGAGGGCGTCGACCGCTTCTTCGCCCGGGCCACCTGCGCCGGGGCTCGAGTCCTCTACGGCCTGCACGACGTCTCGGCCCTCCGTCGCCACGGGGTCGTCGAAGACCCTTTCGGTCACTGCTGGTCGCTCTCGTCCCCGGCGTCGCCCTGAGCCCGCCGCGTCGGTGGTGCTCGCCGCGGTGGCGCCCGATGGGGTAAGCCCTCCGGTACTTGTGGGACCCCGATCGGCCGGTGGGATGACCGTGTTCGCGCTCTCGCTGGCGTGCCGCCGCGACGCTCCGCGCACGCCCGGGGCCGACCCTGCACCTCGGGGCAACACAGCCGTCGAGGCGCCTCGGACCGGTGCGGCGGACTCCGAAGAGGAGCACGCCCTCCCGGACGGCTACTGCCACCCGGCGACGGTGATCTCCACGGGGCGGGGCGGCGCGATCATTGACGCCTGCTTCGACCCCCAGACGAACCAGACCGACCTCATCGGACAGCGGGTCGACGCCGACGCGATGGCGGTGGGCGCCCGCGTTCACCTGCGCCGGATCCCGGGCAACGTGGTGTCCCTCGCCGCCGCCATCGTCGACGGGTCGCCCCGCGTCGCCTGGGTCGCCCACGTCGGCGACGGCGCCGAGCGCAGCGACGAGTTCACC
>CAIOSS010000836.1 GCA_903860995.1 uncultured delta proteobacterium
CCCGGCCGAGGTCGGGGACGGCGCGACGGCCGGTGCTGCGCGGGTCCGAAGACCCGGGGATGACCCAGCACTTCCAGATGCCCTCGGCGGTGCTGCTTCGCTACGGCGACTTTTCGGGGATGTACCTCACCCACCTCGGGTGGGTGGGGCTGCGCCGCGGGCTCACCCGCTCCATCGACGTCGGGGTCGGGGTCCCGTACTACTTCCTCGGGGTCACGGTCGACGTGCGCATCGCATTCGTGCAGCGCGAGGGCTTCGCGGCGGCGTGGTGGGCCTACGCCTCGGTGCCCTTCGTGGGCGAGGGCGACCGGCCGACGAGCCAGCTCGGGTTCACCTGGTCGTACGCGGGCCTGGGCTGGGCCACCGGCCCGCTGGTCTCCCTCTGGAACGACCGCGTCGGCGTCCACGCCGGCCTGCACATCGCCCAGCGCACGGGCCTCGGCGGGGCGTGGATCTTCGCGCACGTGACCGCCGACGTGCGGCTCATCGAGGGCATCAAGCTCATCGTGCAGGGGGTGTCCTTCAACGAGATCTCGCTGGAGAAGAGCGAGACGGCGCGCTCGCTCATCGGCAACGGCTCGGCCCGCTGGCTCCCCTACGGCCTGGCGGGGGTGCGCTTCTACACGCGGCGCTTCTCGGCCGACATGGGGGCGCTCGCGCCGCTCTCGCGCGACTGCCCGCTGTGGTCCGAGCGGCTGGCGGTCATCCCCTGGGTGGCCCTCACCCACCGGTTCTGACCCGATGGGCACGGACGTCGACCGGCAGCGCTACGACGGGCTCCTGGCCGAGATGGCGCAGCGTGATCCCCCGGTGATCATCCGGCTGAAGACCACCTCCGCGCTCCAGACCTTCATCGACCGCGCGTTGCGGGTGCTCACCCTCGGCGGGCAGGATCGCTACCTGACGGAGTACGTCACGACCCTCGGGGCCACCATCTGGGTGCCCGCCACGTGGGAGGCGTGGTCGCACCGGGCGCGCTACAAGGTGCTGCGCCACGAGCTGGTGCACGTGCGGCAGTTCGAGCGCTTCACGTGGCCTGGGATGGTGCTGATCTACGGGTTCTTCCCGCTGCCGGCGGGGCTCGCCTGGGGGCGGGCGATGCTGGAGTGGGAGGCCTACGCGGTCACCCTGGAGGTCGAGGCCGAGGTCGACGGGCCCGAGGCCGCGCGGGCCCCGGCGCTGCACGACGAGATCGTGCGGCGCTTCACCGGGCCCGACTACGGGTGGATGTGGCCCTTCGAGGGCTGGGTGCGCCGGCGCATCGCGCGGACCCTCGCAGCAATGTCGCGACGAGAGCCGGTGCCCTGATAGACTCCAGTGCACGATGGCCGCACCCGCTGTAGGAATCGACCTGGGCACTACCAACTCCGTGGTCGCCGTATCCATCGGGGGCCGCCCCCAGGTGCTCACCGACGCGAGCGGCGGAACGCTCATCCCGTCGGTGGTGTCCTTCACCGAGAGCGGCGAGCGCATCGTCGGGCGGGCCGCGCGCATGCGCCGGGCGATCGACCCGCGCAACACGGTGTACTCGGTGAAGCGCCTGCTGGGCCGGCCCTTCAAGAGCGAAGAGGTGCGCCGCGCCCGCTCGCGCATGCCCTTCGACCTGAAGGAGGGCGCCGACAGCTCGGTGATCGTGTCGACCCGCGGCGGCGACCACGCGCTGCCAGAGCTCTCGGCCATGGTGCTGCGCGAGGCCAAGCGCATCGCGGAGATGGGTCTGCAGGACAAGGTCGAGCGGTGCGTAATCACCGTGCCCGCGAACTTCAACGAGCTGCAGCGGTCGAGCACCAAGGTCGCCGGGCGCATCGCCGAGCTTGAGGTCGTGCGCATCCTCAACGAGCCCACCGCGGCGGCGCTGGCCTACGGCTACGGGCGCGGCACCCGCGAGAAGATCTGCATCTACGACTTCGGCGGGGGCACCTTCGACGTCACGCTGCTCGAGCTGTCGGGCAACGTGTTCGAGGTGCTCGCGACGGCGGGAGACACCTTCCTCGGCGGCGACGACATCGACGTGGCCATCACCGACTCGCTGCTCCAGAACTTCCAGCGATCGACCTCGCTCGACGCCCTGCAAGACCGGGTGCTCTACGACATCCTCCGCGACGCCGCGGAGACCGCGAAGTGCGAGCTGTCGTCCCGCGAGTCGAGCCGGCTCAACCTCGACATCACCCTGCCGAACGGGCAGCCGGTGAGGTTCGCCCAGGGGCTCTCGCGGCAGGAGCTCGAGCGGCTGTCGGCGCCCTTCGTGTCGCGCACCTTCGACGTGTGCTCCGAGGCGCTCAAGCTGGCAGGGCTCCGGCCCACGGACCTCACGGCGGTCATCCTGGTCGGCGGCAGCACGCGCATCCCCTCGGTGCGCCAGCGGGTGTCGTCGTTCTTCGGGCGCGAGGCGCTCACCAACCTCCCTCCCGAGGAGGTGGTGGCGCTCGGGGCGTCCATCCTCGCCGAGGCGCTCACCGGCGGCTCGCGCAAGGCCCCCAACACCCGGCCCATCACCGGCACCCAGACCGCGCCGCGGCCCGCGAGCTCGTCGGGCACGCGCCCGGCGGCGGTGGCGGCGGGCCTCCCCGGCGCGACGACGACCGAGAACAGCGGCGCCGTCAACCGCACCACCCTCACCGGGGTGGGAGACGACTCCGGGGCCCACACGATCCCGATGCCCCCGCCGGGCGCGATCGTCTCGCCCCCGGTGCCCAACAACGCGCTCCGCGGCGTGACCCGTCCGCCGCCGCTGCCGGGCCACGCTCCGGCGCCGGTCGGCGCGAAGCCCGCCGGTCGGTCCATGGACCTCGACGACCCCTTCACGGACATGAGCAACGCCACGGTGATGCAGCCGTCGCCGATGGAGCGCACCGTCGCCCACGAGGTGCCGGGGGGCCTCGGCACCCTCGATGAGCCGTCGTTCATGGGCCGCCTGAAAAACGCCGAGCCCGCCGTGTCGGTGCAGGTGCCGGCCTTCAACCTCGACGACCCGTCGATGGTCGGCCCGCTGCCGACGAGGCAGCCCAACCTCCCGGCGGTCGCCCAGCGCGCCGCGGCGCCGCAGGGGGAGCTCATCACTCCGCCGCCGCTCAACCGAGGCAACGCCCCAGCGCCGAAGCCCGTGGCGCCGGCCCCCGGCGGGCTGCGCCCGGAGATCGCGTCGGCGCTGCCGGCCTCCATCGCCGCGGCCATCAGCGCGCCCCGCTCGACCCTCGACGCGGGCACCAGCCCCGGGCGCACCCACGAGCAGTCGGTGCCGTCGTTCCACCTCGACGACGCCGTGCTCTCGGGCGGCGATCGATCGAGCCCGGGCATGACGCTCGAGCCCTCGGTGCCCGGCGCGAAGCTCGGGGCAGAGCCTGCCCGCGGCGACGAGGTGTCCATCCCTTCGTTCCGCATCGACACCGAGGAGATCTTCGGCCAGTCGGTGGGCACGGCGGCCACGACAATCGCCCGATCGCCCGTGCAGGCGCCGGGGCAGCCCTCGTCCGATGATCAGACCCGCGCGATGCCCGTCGCGGGCAACGTCACCCAGAAGGTCGCGGCCGTGGCC
>CAIOSS010000837.1 GCA_903860995.1 uncultured delta proteobacterium
CCTGGTGGCGGGAGAGCCCTTCCACTACGGCATCGAGGTCGGCTCGAAGCCCGAGGTCTTCGCGGGGCTCTCGCAGCACAGCGACCCCGAGTCCCTCATCGTCTGCAACGGCTACAAGGACGACACGTTCATCCGCACGGCCCTCGTCGGCAGCAAGCTCGGCAAGCGGGTGATCCTGGTGGCGGAGAAGCTCGCCGAGGTGGCGGCGATCATCCGCGTGGCCAAGGAGATGGGCGTCGAGCCGATGGTCGGGCTGCGGGTGCGGCTGCTCGCCAAGGGCGCCGGCAAGTGGGCCACCTCCGGGGGCGAGCACGCGAAGTTCGGCCTGAGCACGGCGGAGATCCTCGACGCGGGGCAGATGCTGCGCGACGCGGGCCTGCCGTCGGCCTTCAAGCTGCTGCACTTCCACATCGGGTCGCAGGTGCCCGACATCCTCATCATGAAGCGCGCGGTGCGCGAGGCCGCGCGGTACTACGCCAAGCTCCGGCAGATGGGCCACGAGGTGGAGTACATCGACGTGGGCGGCGGCCTGGCCGTCGACTACGACGGGAGCGCCAGCACCTTCCATAGTTCAATGAACTACACGGTGCAGGAGTACGCCGACAACATCGTCTACAACATCATGGACATCTGTGATGAGGAGAACGTCGCGCACCCGATCATCGTGAGCGAGTCGGGCCGCGCGGTCGTGGCGCACCACTCGGTGCTGGTGGTGGAGGCCTTCGGGTCCATCGAGAAGACCCCGAGCGAGCCGGCGCTCTCGCCGCCGGTGGACCACAAGCTCATCCGCGACCTGCTCTACATCCAGCGGCACCTCACCGGCCGCAACCTGATGGAGAGCTGGCACGACCTCACGGACATCAAGGAGTCTTCGCAGAAGATGTTCGAGCTCGGGCTGCTCGACCTCACCGTGAAGGCGCGCGTCGAGTCGCTCTACTGGGAGATCGCCGAGGCCATCCAGAACCGCGCGAAGACGCTCGACCCCGAGGAGCGCCCCGAGGAGCTCGGCGACCTCGACAACCAGCTGGCCGATCAGCACATCTGCAACTTCTCGGTGTTCCAGTCGCTGCTCGACCACTGGGCCCTGGGGCAGCTCTTCCCCATCGTGCCCATCCACCGATTGAACGAGGAGCCCACGCTGGAGACCACGCTGGTGGACATCACCTGCGACTCCGACGGCAAGGTGTCGAAGTTCATCGACCTGAGCGACACCCGCGACACGCTGCGGCTGCACGAGGTGTCGGCCTCGCCGTACTACCTCGGCATCTTCCTCACGGGCGCCTATCAGGACATCATGGGCGACCTGCACAACCTCTTCGGCCGCGTGAACGAGGTGCACGTCTTCCTCGATGAGGACGACGAGCGCGGGTACTACATCGAAGAGACCTTGCCGGGTAACACCGTCGCGGAGGTGCTGGCGATGACCCAGTACTTCCCCAACAACCTCGCGCAGAAGATGAAGTCCCAGATCGACCAGGCCATCAAGGCCGACCGCCTGCGACCGCAGGAGGGCATGCGCCTCCTGGCCGACTACGAGCGCGGCCTGAAGGAGCAGACCTACCTGTCCTTCAAGGCGCCGAACGGGAAGTGACGGCGTAGAGCCGGTCGCGCCAGTCGAAGAAGCGCCCCACCGCGGGGTCGTTGATGAACTCCCGCACCCCCTCGCCCACCCGGTGGGGGAGCGCGTTGTGGGGCGAGTCGGGGACCTTCAGGTTGAGCGTCAGCCCCGCGGCCGTGAGGTCGGCCAGCGTCGGGCTCCTGCCACACAGATATCCATCCGCGGCGATGCGCTCGCACAGCTCCAGCAGCAGCGACCGCACCGTCGTGCGCGCCTCGTCGAGCTGACGCCGCACCGGCGGGAGGAAGCTCGCCGGGCGGGCGATCCATCCCACCGCGCGGATGAGCGCGCGGGGCACTCCGCTCGTGGCCATCGCGGCGGCGCCCACGTCGGCCCAGAGGTCTCCGTCGCGCAGGGCCTCGTCGGCGGCGATGCCCGGGACGCGCGGGCCCAGGACGGCGTCGAGGCGCTCTTCCATGTCGAGCACGACGCGCCGCTGGGTGAAGTCCGAAGGGAGCATCGGGCGCGCGTCGGGGAAGGCGTGCTCCAGGTAGAGCGCGATGGCCGTCGAGTCGTGGATGACGCTCCCCTCGTGCTCGATGATGGGCACCTTGCGCTGGCCCGAGAGCTTCATCAGCGCGAGCTGGTCGGGCCCCGGGCTGTGCTCGACGATGCGGTAGTCGAGGCCCTTGAAGTCGAGCATCAGCCGGACCTTCTCGGAGAAGTGACTCAAGGGGAAACGATGCAGCGCGATGGTCATCCGACAACTCCCATATCCCGTAGACCCGTCAGCTCGGCGGACCCCATCCCCAGCAGCTCGCCCAGCACGGCGTCGGTGTCGGCGCCCAGCACCGGCGCCGCGCGGAAGCCCTCGGGCCTGGCCTCGCCCGCCCGCAGCGGATCGCCCGCCGTGCGCACCGCGCCCGCCGTCGGGTGCTCCATCGTCGCGACCATCCCCCGCGCCAGCACCTGCGGGTCGGCGCACACCTCGGACACCCGCTGCACTGGCCCCGCCGGCACCCCTTCGGCGTACAGCCGCGACAGCCATTCGCTGGTCCCGTCAACGGACAGGCGTTGCCCGATGAGGGACAGCACCTCGTCCATGTTGCTACGCCGCGCGGCCTGGGTGGCGAGCCGCGGGTCGTCCGCCCACTCCGGCCGACCGAGCGCGCGGCAGAAGCCCGGCCAGAACCCGTCGGTGAACACCGCCACCCCAGGTGACCGTCGCGCGTCGCGAAGCGCTGATAGGGAATCGCGTGCGCGTGCCCGGAGCCCTGCGGGCCCATGTCGTCGCCCGCCATCAGCCAGTTGCCAGCCGCGTAGGTCAATAGACCCACCTGGCAGTCGAGCAGCGACAGGTCGATGAAGCGCCCCTCCCCCGTGCGCTCGCGCTCGTAGAGGGCCGCGCTCACCGCCAGCGCCGAGAAGAGCCCTCCCGCGAGGTCGCCCATCGGCACGCCGCAGCGCACCGGCGGCCCCGCCGGATCGCCCGTCAGCCCCATCATCCCGCCGCGCGCCTGGAGCGTGAGGTCGAAGGCCGGGAGGTCGCGGTCGGGGCCGCTGCGCCCGAAGGCCGTGATGCCGCAGACGATCAGCCGGGGGTTGTCGGCCATGAGCGTGGCGGCGTCGCAGCCGAGCCGCTCGGCCACGCCCGCGCGGAAGTTCTCCACTACCACGTCGCAGCGTGCGGCGAGCCGGCGCAGGAGGGCGCGGCCCTCGGGGCGCGCGAGGTCGAGCGCCACCGACCGCTTGCCGCGATTGACCGAGAGGAAATACACGCTCTCGCCGTGGACGAAATGCGGGCCCACCGCGCGGATGTCGTCGCCGGTGCCCGGGCGCTCGACCTTGAGCACCTCGGCGCCGAGGTCGGCCAGGAGCATCGTCCCGTAGGGGCCCGCGAGCATCCGGGTGAGGTCGAGCACGCGCACGCCGCGCAGCGAGTTCATGGGCACATCCGAAGCAGGAACGAGTACCCCATCGAGCCCGCCACCGCGTTGCGCTGATACCCGATGAGCGCACCGCCCCACGGGGACGGCGCCACCACGTCGAGGGCGCGCACCGGGTCGTTGAGCAGGGTGCGGAGGTCCATGTACCGGGCCTCCTGGTCGTAGTGCAGGGTCACCAGCCGGGCGTCGATCTCCGTGCGCCGGATGCCCAGCACCGTCAGCGTGCGCAGCGCCCCGGCGTCGTCGACGCCCACCAGGATGGACGGCCGCTCGATGGCGCCCTCCAGCCGACGCGCCGGCACCCGCAGCCCCCCGTGGGTGCCCAGCGCCGCGAACCAGCTCGCGTGGTTGCCGTCCGTGAAGCTCACCCACGGTCCCGACGGACCGGCGGCGAGCGCGCGCCACGTGACCACGCCCGCGTCGGTGGACAGCACCGCGCGGGAGCGCTCGCGGCAGTCGGCGTCGAGCCACACCGCGGAGAGCCCCGCGGAGGCGCCTGCCACCAGGGCCACGAATCCCTCGCCCGCGGCCGTCACCGCGTCGGGGACGACCCCCCGCGGGCAGCGCACCATCGCACCGAGGTCGCCGTCTTCATCGATCAACACCCGCTCGGTGCCGCGCACCGTCTCCAGGAACACCGCCGCCGGGCGCGCGCCCACCTCCGGCCGCGCCACCACCGCGAGGCGCCCGGAGAGGGCCGCGTCGAGCGAGGCCACCGTGGGGTCGCTCCCCTCGGCCACCCGCACCACCTGCACCGTCGCGTCTTCGCGGGTGGCGAAGGCGACGCGCTGCGTGCCGTGGACCGCCGCGAGGGCCGCCCGCCCGAGGCTGTCGGCGTCGTGGGACAGGGCCAGGGCCTCGCCCGCCATCGCCCCGTCCGGGCGAAGGCCGCGGAGGTAGAGGGTGCGGCCGTCGAGGACGAGGGCGCTCCACCCATGGCCGTTCCAGGCCAGGTGGGGGGTCGGGAGCCCGGGCTGGGTGCCCACCGCGCAGGCGACGCGCGGCGGCGGCCGTAGCCTCGTCGCCCCGCACCCCGCCAGCGCCGCCAGCGTCAGGGCAGCTGCGATCGAGGAACAAACACCGCGCTCTGCCATGGTCCCAACGACACCGTCACCTGTCCGCCATTGCCGACCGTGACCGTGCGGGGCCCGGTGCCCAGGACGTTCACCAGCTCGGTCCCCTCGGGCTGGCTCACGGTCATCGCGCTGCCCCCCGTCGCCGTCGTGCTCGTCTCCGCCGTGCCGTCCTTGGCGTGGATGACCACCAGCGCGAAGTTCGCCCGGTCTACGCGCTCGAACGCGAGCATCCCGGCGTCCTGCTCGGCCCCCGTGTGCGCCGTCGTCCAGCGCACCGAGAAGCTCCCGCGCCGGAGCGCGGAGTGGGCGCGACGCGCCGCGATGAGCTGCCGCGTCCACCCGAAGGTGCTCACCGACCCGTCGCGGCGCGTCTCGTTGGTGGGAAACCCGGTGTCCCACAGGCGCTCGCGGTTGGACGGGTCGTTGCCGCCGCGGAAGTCCTGCTCGGTGCCGTAATAGA
>CAIOSS010000838.1 GCA_903860995.1 uncultured delta proteobacterium
CGCCGACCTCGTGCGCGCCCTCACCCTGGGCGACGGACCGCTGCGACCCTTCGGCGCCCCGGCGCGCTTCGACGCCGTCGTGCTCGGCTGGGCGAGCCTCTCCCACGTGCTCGAGCCCGCCGACCGCCGCGCGCTCCTCATCGCGCTCCGGCGCGCGCACCCCGCCGCCCCGGTGCTGCTGAGCGTGCACCGCCGCCACGACGGGCCCGGCCTCCCCGCCGGGGTGCGCGCCGTGCGTCGGCTCGCGCGCGCCCTCGGGTGGCCCGGGGCGTCGCTGCCCGAGCCGGTGGCCTTCACGCCCTTCACGGGCTTCATCTACCGCTTCACCGAGGCCGATCTGCGGGCCCTCGCCGCCGAGGCGGGCTACGCGGCCACGGTGCGGATGACCCCCTACGCCCACGCGCTGCTGGTCCCGGAGGGCGCGCCGCCCATGGAGATCGGGTGACATCGGCGCCGCGACATCCCCGCCGCGTGTGAGGGCCGCGGGCGTTCGGGGTAGTGTCCCGCCCCGATGCGATTCTCCACGCGACTGGGATACGTCGGCCTCGGACTCCTCGCGGGCGCGGCGCTCGCGGGTTGCAGCGACAGCGCAGCGACCCCGGCGGACGCAGGCGTCGACGCGCCCCCGCTGAGCGTCGACCGCCCCGCCGCCCCCTCGGACCTCGGTTTTACCAGCGACGGTAATCCCGTCACCCTGCCGCCGGCCGACGCCCCGGCGCTCGACGCCCCGTCGGGCGCGTGCATCCCCGACCGCGCCCTCTGGGACTCGCAGATGCGCGGCCACGTGCAGCGCCAGTGCGGCACCTGTCATGGCGCACCCCCCGCGTACGGCTCGCCCTTCTCCCTGCTCGACTACGACGCCAACCTCGTCGGCGCGGTCGGGATGCGCCACGTCGACCGCATCGCCGCCAACCTCGTCACCGGGCGCATGCCCCCGGCGGGCACCCCGCCGCCGGTCGACGACATCCGCAACGCGATGGTGCAGTGGGCCACCTGCAACGCGCAGACGGCCCCCGCGGGGGTGGGGCTGCGCGTGTCGGCGCCGGTGTTCCGCTCGCCGGAGACGGCCCCGCCGGGGCTGGAGCACTTCGACCTCCTGGCCAACCGCTACCCGGTCGGGCCGATGGTCAACGACGACTACCGCTGCTTCGTCTTCGACGCGCCGGTGACCGAGTCGCGCTTCATCCGCCGCTTCGAGATCCGCGTCGACCAGGCGGCGGTGGTGCACCACGTGGTGCTGCTGCGCGACCCGATGCGCCGCTCGCCCAACACCCCCTACTCGTGCTTCAGCATGCCCGAGGGCAGCGAGTACGCGTACGCCTGGGCGCCGGGGCAGAACGCGCTGCAGTTCCCCGACGGCGGCCTGCGGGTGAACCCCGGCGAGCGCTACGTGATGCAGGTCCACTACAACAACGGCGCGCGCCTCCCGGACATCACCGACAGCACCGGCGTGCGCGTCTACCACGCCCCGCCGGGCGGCACCGAGTGGGGCATGGTGGCGATGGGCCCGCTGGGCTTCTCCATCCCCGCGCGCAGCACGGGCACGGCGGAGAGCGCGTGCACCCTCTCGGCCGGCAGCCGGATGCTCGCGGGCATGCCGCACATGCACACCGTCGGCACCGACTTCGAGCAGACGGTGGTGCGCGCGTCGGGCGCGGTCGAGCCGCTCATCTCGCTCCAGGGCTGGCGCTTCGAGACCGAGCTCTTCTACGACCTCCCGGTGAGCTTCGCCGCGGGCGACCGGGTGATCACCCGCTGCACCTTCAACAACACCTCCAGCCGCACGGTGACCTCCGGGGTCCGCACCACCGACGAGATGTGCTTCAACTTCGCGTACGTGACGCCGCCGCCCCCGGCGCGCTTCTGCGACGAGGCCATCCGGCTCGCGACCGACATCAACTACAGCCCGGGGATGTGCGCCCCCCCCGGCGCCGCCACGACGCTCCCCCTGGTGACCAGCCCCATCCGCGTGGGCGCGGCCCCGGCGCTCGCGGGCGGCGCGCTCCCGACGGCCCACTGGGAGCTCGTCGCGATCGAGTTCTTCGTCAACACCGACCGCACGCCGCTCGGGACGATCAACCTCACGGAGTCCAACCTCCGCGGCCGCGGCCAGCTCTGGACCGAGCCGGGCCGGGTGATCGTCGACGTCGCGAGCGTGATCAACCTCGTGTCCACCATCGGCGCGCGGTTCTCGCAGCCCATCCCGCTGCAGTTCACGGTGCGCTACGCGGGCGAGGCCCGGTCGCCGCTCACCCTCACCCGTGAGTGCCCGCCGAGCGGCGGCGAGGTGCCCTCCACGGTGCAGTACGAGCTCGACGGCGAGCGCCTCACGGTGGGCCTGCCCACGGCCAACGAGGCCGGGATCATGATCACCCCGCGGTACATCTTCCGCCGCGAGGGGTAAGAACCCCTGCATGAACCCTCACGACGCCCTCGCGATGCAGCGCGCCCTGGTCGACGGGCACTCCGTGCTGGTGCGGGGCGAGCTCCCGGCGGTGCTCCCCATCCCCCCCGGCTGGGCCGCGCTGCGGGTGCGCTGCGAGCCTGGCGCGAGGCCCTTCGCCCCGCTCCGCGACGCCGCCGCGCGCGCCCTGCAGTGGATCGGCGAGGAGCACGCCATCGACTCCGTCGGCATGATGCGGGTGGGCGACGGGGCGAAGCCCGAGGCGCTGGCCCGTGCCATCAACCGCCTCGCGGCGCGCACCCCCACCGGCTGCGCGCTGCTCTTCGACCAGGTCGACCACGCCGACCACGAAACCCTCGTCCTGCTGCGCCGCTGGCTCTCGATGCCGGGTTCGCTGCGCATGCCGGTGGTGCTGGCCTTCAGCGAAGGGGCGCTCTCGGGCGAGGCGCAGGCCCTGCGCGACACGGCCCGGGAGCTCGGGGCGGTGGAGGTGCAGGCGAGGTCCGCGCCGCCCCAGACCCCCGCGGGCGCGGCGGAGGCGGCGCTCGGCGACTGGGGGCCGGCCCTGCACGCCCTCGGCCCCGACGAGCTGATGACCCTGCGGGCGGCGGCGGTGCTCGGTGCCCGCTTCGAGGCGGCCGACCTCGCCGCGCTGCGCGAGCTCCCGATGGTGAAGACGCTGGAGCTGCTCCAGCGCGCGCGCGACCTCGGCGCCCCGCTGGAGGACGACGGCCACGAGGGGCTGGCGATCCCGGAGGGGCTGGTGCGGGCGCTGCGGGCGC
>CAIOSS010000839.1 GCA_903860995.1 uncultured delta proteobacterium
CCCGCAGGGCGACGCCTGGGGCCGACCCGCCGGGCTCCTGGAGCTCGAGGACGGCTCGGTGCTGGTGATGGACGACGGCGGGCAGACGATCTGGCGGGTCGCCCGCGCCGCGCCCTGACCTACGGGGAGAGGCTGCGTCGCTACTCGTATTCCGTGGTGCCAACGCCCGTGCGGGCAGCTGGGGGCGGGGGCGGAGCGATCACCGGCAAGGCGACGGTGGCAGTCGACGGCGGCAGCGCGCGGTGGCGTCCGTGTCCGCGATGCCCTCCAGGAGCGGGCGCGGCGGCCTCTTCTGCGGCAGCGGGCGAGGCCATGACGGCCTCGGGCGGCGGCGCGATGGGCGCCCCCGCGTCCGCGATCGGAGGGACGGGCGTCGGCGGGACGGGCGCCGCGATGAAGGCGTGGGGGACCTCGTCCCGAGACGCCGCGTGCCTCGCCGCGGCGGGGCGGGGCGCGACCTCGGGCGGCGAGCGGTGGCTGCCGAGGGTGACCCCTGCGATGCCCAGGGCAGCGACGATCGCAGCGGTAGTGCCCACGAAGAGGGCGGTGCGGCGCGTGGGGGGCGGCGTGCGCACGACCGGCGGCATCGTGTCCTCGATCCGAGGGACGGCGCGCGCCAGGACCGTCTCATGGGCCGCGACGCCGAGGTTGCCCCCGCCGACCATCGTCCCCCCGGCGCTCTCGCGCGCGTCGCGCGAGAGGCGCTCGATCTCCGCGTCGGCGGCGGACGCGCACAGGCCCGGCCCCGTCGTCGCGACGCTGCCGGTCGGCTCGATGGGCTCGTGGAGCTGGAGGTGCCGGAGGTCGCGGAGGAGGACGGCGGCGGAGGGGTACCGGGCCGCGAGGTCGCGGCGCATGCAGCGCTCGACGATGCGGGCGTACTCGGGCGAGATTCCCGCGACGTGCTGGACCATCGGGGCCGGGTCGCGGGTGCAGATGTTGACGAAGATGGCGCCGGCGGAGGGGCCGCCGAAGGGGAGGAGGCCGCAGGCGAGCTCGTAGAACATCACCCCGAGCGCCCAGACATCGGCGCGCGCGTCGAGATCGCTGGCGCCCTGCACCTGCTCCGGGGACATGTACGTCGGCGTGCCCATCGCGGTACCGGTCGCGGTGAGCTTCTCCTCGCCGGGCTGGACGATCTTCGAGATGCCGAAATCGAGCACCTTCGGGACGAGGCCAGCCTTGCCGGTGCTGAGGAAGACGTTCTCCGGCTTGAGGTCGCGGTGCACCACGCCGTGGCGGTGAGCGGTGGCGATGGCGTCGACCACGGGGATCATCAGCGCGAGGATCTCGTCGACCGGGAGGCGGTTGCCGCGGGCGACGAGGTGATGCGCGAGGTCCTGCCCGACGAGCAGCTCCTGGACGATGAAGGGGATGCCGTGCTCGTCGGTGCCCATGTCGACGACGTCGACGACGTTCTCGTGCCGCACGGTGTTGGCCGCGCGCGCCTCGCGCAGGAACCGCTGGACCACCTCAGTGTGCTTGCAGAGCTCGGGGCGGAGCACCTTGATGGCGACGTCGCGTCCCACGAACTCGTTGCGGGCGCGGTAGACCTCGCCCATTCCGCCGACGCCAAGGCGGGCCTGCAGCCGATACTTGCCAGCCAGCAGTTCGCCCTCACGGGTCGGGGAGTCTTCGCTCATACGTCGAAGAGCCTATCGGAAGGACGGCAGTCGCCGAAGTTCTCGGTGCACGGGTAGACGCAATGGCAGTCTGCGCAGTCGGCCGCCGCGTTGGGCGTCGGCGGCATCGTGGGCATGGCGATCACCTCCGCGGAGATCTCGACGCGGAGCGACGGGTCCTGCGCCCGCACCACGAAGGTGAGGGGCCACGAGACCCCGACGCCGCGGAACTCGTGCGTGGAGAGCAGCGCGCCCATGCCGTCCGAGGCGGTGCCGCGCGATGCCCAGGTTGAGCGACACGGACGCGGTGCGCCGGAGACGCTCGGAGTTCTCGAAGCCGTTGACCGCCTCGGACCAGTCCTGGCGCTGCATCGCCGAGACGCCCGCCTCGAAGTAGCGCCGAGCGGTGTCCGCGTTGGGGTCGGCGACGGCCGGCGTCGGCGCCGGAGTCTCGGGGGCGGGCTGCGCGGTCGCGGCGGCGCAGACCAGGGTCGCCAGCGCGAAGCCGAGTGCGGCGAGCGGTCTCGCGCGGCGGGTCGGGTGGGGTCTCTTCTCTCGCAGGATATGCGTGACGCGGGTCGCGCTTCAACGCCGGTCTGCGGTGTAGCGTGGTTCATGCCCGTGCAGGATCTCGACGAGGCCTTCGATCTATGCGATCGAGACGGGGTCTTATCAGGTCAGGTAAAGTCTCGCGGGTCGGTGCACCGCGACGGCGACTGGCACCGGGCGCTGCACCTCTGGGTGCTCGTGCGCGGCCCCGGCGGGCCTTGCGTGGTGCTGCAGCGGCGCAGCCTCGCCAAGGACACCCACCCAGGCCTCGTGGACGTCTCCGTCGCCGGTCACCTCGGCGCCAGCGAGACCGTCTACGACGCGCTCCGCGAGGCCGAGGAGGAGATCGGTCTCGCGGTGTCACCCGCAGACACCGTGCTGCTGGGGCACCGGCGCGTCGAGAAGGTGGTCCCCGTGGGGGTCGACCGCGAGGTGCAGACGGTGCTCGCGACCCGGTGCGAGCAGACCCTCGCCGATCTCCGGCCGCACCCCGAAGAGGTGGCGGCGCTCTACGCCCCGCGGCTCGTCGAGGCGCTGGCGCTGGCCCGCGGAGACGTCCCGGTGATCGTCGCCGATCGCATCGACGCCTCGGGCGCGCGAGGGCGCGGCCCGCTGCGGGCGGGGGACTTCATCCCGGGTGAGGAGCCCTACCGCCGCCGCTGCCTGGAGTCGCTGGACGACCTCGTACGAGCGTCGCCCTTCGCGGTGATGCGCCTCGAGTGAGGCGCGATCAGCGCGACTCGTCGTAGCCTAGGTTGGGGCGCAGCCAGCGCTCGACCTCGGTCGGCGTCATGCCCTTGCGCGCTGCGTAGTCGGTCACCTGCTCCCGGTCGATCTTGCCGAGGCCGAAGTACCGGGCCTGCGGGTGCGCGAAGTACAGCCCGCTCACGCTCGACCCGGGCCACATCGCGAAGGACTCCGTGAGCTTCATCCCGGTGCTCTCCTCGACGCCGAGGAGGGTCCAGAGCGGCCCCTTCTCGGTGTGATCGGGGCACCCGGGGTAGCCCGCAGCCGGCCGGATGCCGCGGTAGCGCTCCTCGATGAGCTCCGCGGGCGTGTGGTGCTCGTCGCGGCCATAGCCCCACTCGGCGCGCACCCGCTGGTGCAGGCACTCCGCGAAGGCCTCCGCGAGGCGGTCGGCGAGGGCCTCGACCATGATCGCGTTGTAGTCGTCGTGCTGCGCGCGGTACGCATCGCACAGGTCCTTCAGGCCGATGCCGGTCGTCACCGCGAAGGCCCCGAGGTGGTCCGGCAGCCCGGTCTCCTTCGGCGCGATGA
>CAIOSS010000840.1 GCA_903860995.1 uncultured delta proteobacterium
ACCTCGGAGAAGGCCGTGCGGTCGCGGTGCACGAAGGACTGCCCCATGCCGCGGAAGGCCAGGTCGCCCAGGAAGCGGAGGTACTGCACGGGCAGCGGGTCGTCGAGGTGCAGGGCATGGCGGAGGGCGAGGCGGTCGCCCGCGGTGGCGGTCTCGTCGAGGAGGACGTCGGCCGGGTCACCGGGGAGGGCGTGGATGGCGACGAAGCTGAGCGAGGCGACCGCGAGGACGGTGAGCGCCCCCGCCCCGACGCGTCGGAGCAGGAACGCCAGCGGGCTCACTGGACGGCGGGCGCGCAGTAGCCCGCGGCGCGGGAGAGGGTGTCGATGAGCACGTTGCACGATCGCCCGTCGGGGAGCGTGCCGGTCTGGTTGGCGGTGTTGACGCAGGCGCGCGGGTCGGGCCGGATGCAGCGGTACTCGGGGGTGCGGCAGTCGTCGTCGACGGCGCACGCGGCCATGCAGTAGCGGCGCTCGAGGCGGGGCGCGTGGGCGTCGAAGCCGATGCAGAGGGCCTCGTCGGGGCAGCTGTTGGGGTCGCAGCCCTGGACGGTGCAGTACCCGTCGGCCTGGGAGACGTCGCACTGCCGATCGCCCTGGGCGCTGCAGTCGGTGGAGGCCGTGCAGCCGTCGCCGATGACCTTCTTGCAGGCCCCCGCGGACAGGCCGACGGCGAGGAGCAGCGCGAGCACTCGAAGGGTACGGGGCATCATCGGGCGCGCGGAACCTACTGGAACCCCTCCCCGCGGCGCAACCCGGGACCTGCCCAGCCCAGGTCAGCGTTTTCCCTCGCGCCCGCGCCCGGCCCGCAACGGGACAGGGCGTCGGGCATCTTACCGCGCATGCGTCGCATCACCGTGGGCTCACTGCTCCTCTCCCTGGCCGCCTGCTCCCCCAACGAGATCACCCCCCCCGCCGTGGCCGACGCCGCCCCAACCGACCGCGGGGCGCTGACCGACGCCTCGACCGCGCTCGACGTGAGCACCTTGGACGCCCCGATCGCACCGCTCGACGCACCGCTGACCATCGACGTCCCGGTGGCGCCGACCGACGTCCCGGTGGCGCCAACCGACGCGGGCCCGACGGCGCCGACCGACGCGGGCCCGACGGCGCCGACCGACGTCCCGGTGGTGCCGACCGACGCGCCGGTGGCGCCGACCGACGCGGGCCCTGTCGACCGTCCCCCCGCCTCCCTGGTCGACGCCCTCGTCGGAACGTGGGCGACCCGGGTGCGCGGCACCACGGTGCAGAGCGCGCCGATCATCGGGATGGTGCGCACGAGCAGCAGCGCGTTCGGGCTCGCGGTGATCACCCGCACGCCCTCGGGTGAGCTGGCGATCACGGAGCGGGCATGCCGCGTCACCTTCGATCGCTCGACGCTCGGACAGACCTCCCTCGAAGACCGCGCGGTCCAGTCCGTGGCGCCGGCCACCGCGGCCCTGCGCTTCGTGCGCGTTGGCGCCGCCTGGCGCTGGCAGCGCCCGGCCCGCACGCTCGCCGTCGGCTGGCGGCCGACGACCTCCGCCGAGGAGATGCTGCCCGGCGCGGCCTCCGACCCCCGGGTCTACGACGCCGACGGCGACGGAAACCCCGGCGTCTCGGTCCGCATCCAGAGCGGGATCGTCAACGGGTTCGTCTACGTCGTGCAAGCGCAGCGCGGCGCCCTCGACGGCGACTGGGACGCCTCCGGCGCGCCTCGCGCGGTGAACAACCCCGCGGGCAGCACCCAGCGCACCGTCGGCGCCTCCGTGCGTCTGCTGGAGACCGACCTTCCGAGCGCCGTCGATACGTCCGCCGCGGCCAACGCAGTGACGCTCGCGCGCCTCCCCACCGGGGCTGACTGCGCGGGCCTCATCGCGGCCCTGCCCACGCTGTTTCGCTGAAGGACAGGCGCCCGGCACGCAGGCGATCACCGCCGCGACGTCAGAGCGCGCGGCAGAGCGGGCAGGTCGCCGGGTGTGTGGCGTCCCGTCGGTGCAGGTCGAGCACGGCGCGGGCGATCTCGGCGAGCTCGCGGCGCACGGCGCGGCGCTCGCCCTTCACCCGGGCGATCTTCATCGAGTCGTAGGCGGTGGTCTGGTGGCGCATCCACGCGATGACCGCGCTCTCCGCGCGCTGGGCGACGGGGATGCGCTCGGTGCGGGCGACGGTTCCGCTGCCCACCGGGGTGGCGTGGGCGGTGACCGCGCGGGCGAGCGCGCGGCCCTGCTCCGACCACGCGGGCGCGAAGCGCAGGAAGGCCAGCACCTCGGCCTCGAAGGTGGCGACGTACTCGCCCTGGGCGACCTCGCGGCGCTTCGCATCGGCGGCGAGGCGGCGGGCGTAGGCGGGCTTCGCGCGCTCGACGTCGAGGTCGCCGCGGGCGGCGTCGATGTGCGCGGCGGGGGCCCACACGCCGCGGGAGAAGTTCTTGTTGCCCTTGCGCTCGACGACGGTCCACGCAGGGCCGGCGGCCTTCACGCGGCGGGTGAGCCCGGCGTCGCCCGGCGGGAGCAGCGCCCAGCCCGGCGGGGCGGCGAGCACCACGCCGTCGTGGGTGCGTACGCGGGTGGGATCCGCGGTGGGAGAGACGGTGAGGGCGCGCTCGGGGTACGGGGAAATCATCGGGCGACACGGCTACCACCGCGGCGGCGGGGAGCGGGTGTTTCTGGCGGCCCCGGTGGCTCTGCGGGTCAGCGGCAGTAGCGGGTGCGGGGCCCCGACCCGGCGCGGATGCGCGCGGCGAGCGCCGCCGTGGCGGCCTCGGCGGTGTAGGGGTAGCGATCGGCGGGGCGGAACACCCGCGTCGGCTCGTTGACCTCCACCCGGGCGTCGTCGAGGAGGAGGTCGCCGACGCTGGAGATGTATCCGCGGTTGGGGGTCGCCCAGTTGTTGGAGACGGCGATCTTGGAGACCTCGAAGTCCGAGTCGCCGCAGGGGTTGGGGTCGCGGCAGCCGACGAAGGGGAGGCCGCACGTGGCGCCGGGGCGGGCCTCGTAGACGTTGGCCTCGCTCGCGAACTGCGCGCCTACGAGGGACGCGGCGCCGAACTCCCACCACTCGAACTGGTAGTTGTTGAAGAAGTGCACGCGCCCGTGGCTCACCTGCGGCCCGCGGCGGGTGATGCGGTCGAAGAAGTTGTGGTGGAGCGTCACCTCCATCTCGCGCCCCTCGATGGCGCCCGCGCTCTCCATCGAGAACAGCATCCCCTTCTCGTGGGTGTGGAAGCGCGACCACGACACGGTGATGCGCGACCCGCCGCGGATGTCGAGCAGCCCGTCGCCGCCGTCGAACACCACCAGGTGGTTGAGCCAGATGTCGCGGGTCTCGAAGTCCTCGGGGCGCGTGGCTCCCGGGCCCCGCAGCGAGAGCACGTCGCCGTCCTGGGTGCAGCGCGCCGCGGTGGTGTTGGTGAAGCCCACGTCGGTCACGATGATGTTGCGCGCCGAGCGAAACTCCACGGTGCCGTTGACCACCACGTCGCGCCCGCGCCCGTCGATGGTCTTGTTGGAGCGCGCACGGAGCGTCGAGCGCAGGGTGATGGTGGCCCGCGCGGAGGCCCCGATGTCGAAGACGACCCACTGGCTCGTGTCGGACTCGAGGGCCGCGCGCAGCGACCCGGCGCCGCTGTCGGCGGTGGTGGTGACGTGCACCACGCGCGTCGGCGAGCCGCCCCTCGCGGCGCGACCGAAGCCCACCGACTCGCGGAACAGCGCCTCGGTGTCATAGGGCAGCGACCCGCAGCGCAGCTCGACGGGCGGCGCGTCGGTCGCGACCGGGAGGTCCGGGGGAGGCAGCGGCGCATCGAGCGACGGAGGCACGTCGACGGCCCCGGGGACATCGATGGCAGGCGGGACATCGATGGTAGGCGGGACGTCGATGGCGCTCGGGACATCGCGAGGCGCCGAGCGGTCGGGGAGAGGCGCGTCGGGCGCGCTGCTGTCCGTGGATGTAGGGGTCACGGGATCGCCGTCGCAGGCGCTCAGCGTGATCCCCAGGGCAACCAGCAGGTCGAAGGAGCGCATCGACCTCCGACGGTATCTCACGCGCACTCCGCGCGACAGGCGCGGCGCCCCCGGTGGGCCTGTCGCACGGGTGTCAACCTGCGGGGCGCGGGTCGAGCACGCGGCCCAGGAAGAGCACCGCGCCGGTGCGCAGGTCGCGGATGATGAACACGAAGGGGCGGTCGACGATGAACTGCGTGGGCGGCGCGGTCGGGGCCATGCTCCCCCCACGCGCCATCACCACGGCGGTCGCGGCGGCGGCCTCGGTGCCTGCTTCAGCCACGTCCACGAAGACCTTGTGGAAGGCGTCGCCGATGAACAGCCGGTCGGCGGGCGCCGGGGGGTTGGCCATCCCGGTGAAGTCGGCCCGGGCGCGATCGAAGGGCAGGCTCATCCCGAGCGCGGCGAGCGCGGTGCGCAGCGAGAGGGACTCCGTCGACACGCGGAAGCGCGGCAGGCGCAGCACCACCTGCGACGGTGAGAGGGCGTCGACCGTCGCCTGGATGCGCTCGCTGGTGAGCTGGGCCTCGAGCGCGGGGAGCCCGTCGCGCGCGTCGGGGAGCAGGATGTCCATCGCGAGCTCGCCCCCGCGGTACGGGAGCTCGACGGCCTTGAAGCCCACCCCTTGCGCGTACGACATGCGACCCGCGCGGCTCATCGTGGGCACCGGCGTCCCAGCCACGCTGCCGCCCACATGGAACGCGTCGTCGCGCGTCGCGTGCTCCGGGAAGGGCGTCTCCCAGGGGGCGCGGAGGTACATCGCGTTGACGAGCACGAGGCGGGTGTCGGCGTTGACGGCGCCGTCCGGGAGCAGGTCGCGGATCTTGTCCATGGTCTGCTCGGCGACCCAGCCGTTGATGCGGGCGCGGGCGGCGGACGCCCCGGCGAAGTCGACGCGCTCGAGCGGCGCGGCGAAGGCCGACCCGGTGAGCGCGACGTACGGCGCCTCGAAGGTGTAGCGCTGGTGCCCGAAGAGGCGGTTGGCCGTGCGCGCGGTGACCCCGTCGCCGAGCCCGCCGTTCCAGCGAGCCGAGAGCGCCCCGAGGGCGGCGACCTGGCGGGTCGCGTCGAGGCCCGAGTGCAGCACCCGGCGCATCTCCTCGAGGGTGGCGCCGCGCGCGCCGGCCTCGGTCATCCCGAAGGCGATGGCGATGCTCCCGGGCGCGAGCGCCAGGTTGCCCGACTGCGAGCGGAGGCGCGCGTAGAGGTCGGTGCCGAGGCGGTTGAGGCCCTGCGCGGCGGCGCGTTGATCGTCCATCGATGACTCCGGCGCGGTGGCGGTCGTGGGCGCCGGGGTCGGCGCGACGGGCGCATGGACGACCGGCGCGGCGGGTGCGAGAGACGCGGGGTTGTCGGCGACGGGTAGGCTCGGGGTCTGTCGGGCGGGGCACGCCGCGAGGGCGAGCGCGGCGAGGAGCGAGGCGCGGGGGAGTGTCATGGCCGTCGGATGATGCGTCCCGCGCCGACCTTGGCGCAACGCCTCAGAAGACGTCGACCGGGAGGTCCATGAGGTCCATGGCGCTGCGCTCGACGAAGGTGCGCGCGTGGGTGACGTTGGGGAGCACCTCGCGGCAGAAGAAGCGCGCCGAGGCCACCTTGCCGTCGTAGTACGCGGCGTCGTCCCCGGTCGCCGCGCCCCGCTTCGCGAGCGCCACCGCCGCGTGCCGCACGAGCAGCCACCCGATCACCGTCTCCGCGGTGGCCATGAGCACCCGGTTGCCCTGGAGCCCGACGTGGTGCACCGACTCGCCCACCTTCGCGAGCATGCCCATGTAGATCGCCTGGAGGTCGTCGAGCGCCGTGGCCAGGAGCGCCCGCTCGCCCGCCAGCGCCTCGCCCCCTTCGGCCGACTCGAGGGTGCCGCGCACCCGCTCGAAGAGGCCGCCGAGGGTGGCGCCCCCGTCGCGCGCCACCTTGCGGAAGAAGAGGTCGAGGGACTGGATGTGCGTGGTGCCCTCGTAGAGCGAGTCGATCTTCTGGTCGCGGAGGTACTGCTCCGCGGGGAAGTCCTCGACGTACCCGGCGCCGCCGTAACACTGGAGCGACACGCTCAGGAGCTCGAAGGCCCGCTCGGAGTTGAAGCCCTTGATGAGCGGGAGCAGCAGGTCGTTGAGCCGGTCGAGCCCCTTGGCGTGGCCGTGGCCGCCCTGCTGCTCGATCTCGTCCTGGAGCGAGGCGACCCAGAGCGCGAGCGCGCGCATCCCCTCGGCGTGGCTCTTCTGGAGCATCAGCATCCGGCGCACGTCGGCGTGGGCGATGATGGGCACCCGCGGCGAGTCCTTCTCCGCGGCGCGCGCGAGGTCCGGGCCCTGCACCCGATCCTTGGTGTACGCGAGGGCGTTGAGGTAGCCCGTGGAGAGCGTCGAGAGGGACTTCATCCCCACCGCCATGCGCGCCTGCTCGATGACGTGGAACATCTGCCGGATGCCGTCGTGCACCTCGCCCACGAGCAGCCCCCGCGCGGGCACGTCGCCGCCGTACACGATCTCGCACGTCACGCTGGCCCGCAGGCCCATCTTCTTCTCGAGCTTCGAGCAGCGCCAGCCGTTGCGCTCGCCCAGCGAGCCGTCCTCGTTGACCCAGTACTTGGGCACGATGAAGAGCGAGAGCCCCTTGGTGCCGACGGCGCCGCCCTCGGGGCGAGCGAGCAGGAGGTGCACGACGTTCTCGACCGAGTCGTAGTCGCCGTTTGTGATGAAGCGCTTGGTGCCTTCGATCTCCCAGACGTCGCCGTCGACGTGCCGGGCCCGGGTGCGCCCGGCGCCCACGTCGCTGCCCGCGTCGGGCTCGGTGAGCACCATCGCCGCGCCCCAGCGCTTCTCGATCATCTGCGGGAGGTAGCGCGCCCGCTGCGAGGGGGTGCCGAGGCGGTCGATGACGCGGCCCATGAAGCTGCCGAAGAGGTAGAAGGCCGCCGCGGGGCAGGAGCCCACCACCATCTCGAAAGACGCCCAGACCAGCGACGGCGGGGCCCCGACGCCGCCGAGGTGCGTGGGGATCTCGAAGAGGTGCCAGCCCCCGTCGTAGTAGGACTCCATCGCGCGCTTGAGGGACTCCGGGAGGATGGCCGCCCCGTCGGGACCCAGCTTCGGGGGGTCGCGGTCGGAGGCCGCGAAGGCCGCCGCGAGGTCCTGGCTGCACACCCGCTCGAACTGCTTCAGGGTCTCGCGCGCGGTCTCCTCGTCGAGGGACGCGTAGGGCTCCCGCCCGAGCACCCGCTGCCCGACGTCCAGGAACTCGAACAGGTTGAAGAAGACGTCCCGGAGGTTGGACCTGTAGTGATGCACCGTACTCATGGCGCGGCATCGTAGCGCGATCGTGCCGCGCGCTGAATGCTCGTTCATTCGGCGCTCGTGTACACTCGCAGGGTCGGTGGATTCAGCGTCGGGAGGTTTGGTGTATGCGACGACGATCAACCCTGGCGGCGGGCGTTGCCTGCCTCTCCCTCGCGGGCTGCCTCGACGGCCTCTTCGGCGACGACGACGCCGGGGGCGTCGCCCCCCCCGGCGCGGGGGTGGGCGCGACCTGCGAGCGCGACAACCAGTGCCGCGCGACCCTGCGCTGCGACCCTGCCGCCCGCGTCTGCGCGCTGCGCGGCGACTCCATGGCCGGCGCCAACTGCGTGCTCACGGGCGAGTGCTCCGCCGGTCTCTTCTGCAGCGCCGCGGGCGTC
>CAIOSS010000841.1 GCA_903860995.1 uncultured delta proteobacterium
CCCGGTGGCCGGCGCGGTGGCGCAGCGGCCTGCGGGGCTGTCGGGGGTCACGATGACGAACTGCACGCGGCGGTTGGCGGAGCGGGCGGCGGGGGTCGTGCCCGGGATGAGCGGGCAGCTGGGGCCGAAGCCGTGGCCCTCGAGGCGACCCTCGACGATGCCGTGCTCGGTGACGTACCGGCGCACCGAGAGGGCGCGGCGGTTGGAGAGGTCGAGGTTGTGCGCGGCGTCGCCGACGTCGTCGGTGTGGCCCTGCACGTCGACCGACAGGCTGCCCATCGCGCGGAGGATCGAGACGACCGAGTCGAGCACCTGGAAGCTCTGGCGGCCGACGATCACGTCGCTGTTGGGGCGGAAGTTCACCTGCTGGAGGATGCGGATCGAGTTGCCCTCGGTGACCGCGAGCGACTCGCCGTCGGGGCAGCCGTCCTCGTCGTCGCGGCCGTTGAAGGTCTCGGGCTGCGTCGGGCAGCGATCGAGACCCTCCGGCTGGTCGATGATGCCGTCATGGTCGGCGTCGGGGGCCGGGCAGCCGCGGCGGGTGGTGCTCGGGCTGGTGCCGGCCGGCTCGGTCGGGCACTGGTCTTCGGCGCCGAAGACGCCGTCGCCGTCAGGGTCGCTGGTCGGGCACCCGCGCCGGGCCGGGTCGGGGCTCGCACCCTGCGGCTCGGTCGGGCACTGGTCGTCGGCGTCGGGCACGCCGTCGCCGTCGCGGTCGCTGGTCGGGCACCCGCGGCGGGCCGGATCGGGGGTCGCGCCCGCGGGCTCGTTCACGCAGAGGTCTTCGTTGTCGTAGACGCTGTCGCCGTCGGTGTCGGTCACCGGACAGCCGCGGCGGGTGGGGTCGGGGTGGTCACCCTGCGGGGTGTCCACGCACTGGTCGTCGGGGTCCATCACCCCGTCGTTGTCGGTGTCGCGGACGGTCGCGGCCTCGTCCTCCGGCACGCGCAGCGCGATGGAGAGGCCGCCGCTCCAGAACATGGCGTTGGCCTCGGGGAAGTTCGTCGGGATGCCGTCGACCTCGGACTGCTGGAACACCATCCCGAGGCGGAGCGCCGGGCCGATGCCGAGCCAGCGGGTGACCGCGAACTCGAAGCCGAGGCCGGCGTCGAAAGTGAGGCGCCGGTCGTCGCCCGTGAAGGCCAGGCCGACGTTGCCGTCGAGGAAGAGCCGCCCGACGCTGCCGATGCGCGGCTCGATGCGGAGGCCGGCCATCGGGGCGAGCACGCGGCCGGTCTGGCTCTCGCCCGTCGGCGAGGTGGCGCTGCTCGGGAACCACCAGTTCGCCAGGCCCACCTGGAGGGCGAGCGGGCCGACGATGGTGAATCCGAGCCGGACCGACCCCTGGATGCCCAGGCCGTCGTATCCGAGAAGCGTGCGCTGGTGGTCCGCAAGCATGGTGCCCACGCCGCCCTCCACCCGGAGGGCGAAGCGCGACAGCACCTGCGCGTCAGCGGACGGCGCAGCGGCCATCACCGCCGCCATCACGGCCACGATGCCCGCGATCTTCGCGGTGCTCTTTCCTACCGGGTTCGATCCTCTGCTCATCCCGTCGCCCTCATTGCTGGTGACCGTCCGGCCCCTCGAAGCGGGGACCATGGCGATCGGTTGGTTCATCCGCGTTGACGTCGAGCGGGGCCTTGCAGCTCCCACCAGCTTCACGCTCATCCG
>CAIOSS010000842.1 GCA_903860995.1 uncultured delta proteobacterium
AGGGGAGGGGAGAGCGAGCGGCGTTGGCGGCGGCCCCGACGGCCGCGCCGGTGAGGGCGCCCGCCAGCGCAGCGTCGAGCGCGACCCAGGCGTTGAGCCGCGCGCCGACGCGGGCGAGGGCGCGGGAGATGCCAACGGGGACGACGAGCGCGGGGGGCTGCACGGCCGTTGGGACGGGCGCGTCGTCGCTTCGATCTTCGACGGCGCCGGCGCGCTGCGGGTGAGGGGTGAGCTCCACGATGTACTGATACGCCCTCCGCGCCGCGATTCTTGGCGCCGGCGACGATTCCCCCGGAATCCCCCGGGCGCCCGGTCGAGCGACGGGTACGGGGAGGTCAGAAGGCCGAGCCGAGCAGCAGCTGGGCGATCGCCCCGACCGAGGTCGGCACCTCGGAGTTGCGGAACTTGATCGCCGCGAGGCCGCCGCTCGCGCTCACCGCGAAGTGGCCGACGGACCAGGTCACCATCGGCCCGGCGACGAGGTCCCAGTCGGGCTCGTTCTCGGGCTCGTCGCCGTCGCGCTCGAGGTCGAGGCGGGCGCGGGCGTCGAGGCCGATGTGCAGGCTGGGAAAGACGCGCACGAGGCCCGCGAGGTGCACCGCGCCGTAGTGCTCGCCCTCCTCGGGCCCGTAGCCGTAGCCCACGTTGGCGAGCAGCGACACGCGCCCGACGGTGCGGCCGACGGCCAGCATCAGGTGGGCGGCGGGCACGGTGTTGAAGCCCTGGGCCTGGTAGCCCCCGTAGACGGAGAAGTCGACGCCGTGGCGGTCCTGCCGGAGCGCCTGGACGGTGAGCGCGACGCTCGGGCGCAGCGTGCCGGCGGGGCCGACGTAGGCGGCGCCGCCGCGGAGCGAGAGCGGCCCCACGATGGTGGCCTGGACGGCGGTGTCGAAGACCGCGCCCCCGCGGGCGGCGTCGTAGCCGCCCTGGAGCGTGAGGTAGGCGCGCTGCGAGGCGCTGCTGGCCGGCAGCGTGAACGGCAGGAAGGCCCCGCTCTCGGCGCTGCGGGCGGCGCTCACCGGCGGGGCCTCGGGGCCGTCGCCGTCGCCGGGGTCGGCGAGCGCGACGCGGGGGGCGCCGAGGCCGAGCGCGGCCGCGAGGGAAGCGAGGGTGAGCGCACGGAGACGACGGGATGCGTGGGGCGCGGTCATGGCCCGGGAGTCGTACCCCCATCGGGCCCGCCGTGACGAGGGCCGAAGGGTGAGCCTCGTGTGGGGCCCTGATCCCCGACGCGTGTTAGTCCCTCAGGCTCCGCCGTGCGCAAGGACACCACCCTCTCGATCGCGCTGCTGCTGGCGTCGATGGTCTCGATCCAGTTCGGGGCCTCCCTTGCCAAGGGGCTCTTCCCCCAGCTCGGCCCGGAGGGCACCACGGTCTTCCGCTGCGGCTTCGCGGCCGTGATGCTCCTCGCGCTCTGGCGCCCGTGGCGCGCGCTGCCCCCGCGCCCCGCCCTGGTCGCCGTGGCCCTCTACGGCGCCTCCCTCGGCGCGATGAACCTCTTCTTCTACCTCAGCATCGCCCGCATCCCGCTGGGCGTCGCGGTGGCGCTGGAGTTCACCGGTCCCCTCGCCGTCGCCCTCCTCGCGTCGCGCCGCGCCCGCGACCTGCTCTGGGTGGCCCTCGCCGCGGCCGGCATCGTGCTCATCCTCCCGCTCTCCCGCGCGGCGCGCCGGCTCGACCCGCCAGGCGTCGCGCTCGCGCTCGCGGCGGGCGTCTGCTGGGCGCTCTACATCGTGCTCGGGCAGCGCGCGGGCCGCGCCGTCGAGGGGGGCGCCGCCACCGCCCTGGGCATGCTCGCCGCCGCGCTCGTGGTCACCCCGGTCGGCGTCCTGCGGGCGGGCCCGCGGCTCCTTCACTTCGAGCTCTGGCCGCTCGCGCTGGTCGTCGCGGTGTTCTCCAGCGCGCTGCCGTACTCGCTCGAGATGCACGCGCTGCGGCGCCTGCCGGCCCGCACCTTCGGCGTGCTGATGAGCCTCGAGCCCGCGCTCGCGGCCCTCGCCGGGCTCGTGATGCTGCGCGAGCGGCTGACGCCCACCCAGCTCGTGGCCATCGGCTGCGTGATCGCCGCCTCGGCGGGCAGCGCGGCGACCTCCCACGCGCCCGCGTCTCCGCCCGCGGCGCCGTAAGGGCTCTCCCGGGAATGGGTTGGGCTGGGCGTGCGATCAGCCCAACCCACTCCCTGGAGAGGCCGAAGCCCCCGGTCGGCCGCGGTGGTAGGAGCGGCGCCCATGGAACCGAGCGCC
>CAIOSS010000843.1 GCA_903860995.1 uncultured delta proteobacterium
CGCTCGCGGCGCTCGACCTGGCGGTGCTCTTCGCGGCCCTGGGCGAGCACCTGAAGACGGGCTCGGTGATGGGCGCTGCCACCTACGCGCTCGCCGTCGCGGGGGCCTACGCCGCGCTGGCGCTGGTCGCGTCGTGGCGGGGCGCGCGCGCCGCCGCGGTGCCGCTGGGCCTCGGGGCCGTCGCCGCCGCCGCGGTCAGCACCATCGCGGGCCTCCTGGTGCTGGACCAGCACTGGGACACGCACGGCCTGCGGGGCGCGGCGTGGCCCTTCGTGGTGGCGGCGGCGGCCGCGGCGCTGCTGCGCGCCTCCGCCCCGATGCGCTCCATGGCGGCCTTCACGGCGGGCGCGATCGTGGTGCTGGCGCCCACCGCCGAGGCGATGGTGCGCGCCGAGCTGGCCTTCACGGCGGGCGCGGCGGTCGTCGGGGCGCTGGTGCTCCTGGCGGCGGTCTCCTGCGGGGCCCTGCGCGAGCGCGACGACGCGCGCACCGAGGC
Organism: uncultured delta proteobacterium; assembly: GCA_903860995.1. Taxonomy (GTDB): domain Bacteria; phylum Myxococcota_A; class Polyangia; order Polyangiales; genus SCUS01. The sequence goes on from CAIOSS010000843.1 coordinate 497, forward strand.
GCTGCTGGCGGGCCTGTTCGGGGTGATGGCCGCGCCCACGATGCGGGTGCTACGCGCCATCGAGGCCTCGCGCGACGGCCGTTGGCTCTCGCACGACGCGGCGGCGTGGGCCGTGGTGGCGGCGTCGACGGCGGGGCTGCTCGCCCTCTCGTACGCGGTGACGACCCGGGTCGGGCGCGCGCGCCGCCGGCTGCTGGAGGGCGCCGCGCTGGCGCAGCTCTACGGGCTGCTGACGCTGCAGGTGCTGACGACGCGCGACGAGCTCGCGCCCGCGGCGGCGGCGCTGGTGACCTCAGCGGGGCTGCTCGCGCTGGGCGCGGCCACGCGGCGCGCGGCGGTGCTGCTCGCCTCGGTGACGGCGCTCATCATCCACCTCTGGATCCAGTACTTCGTGCAGCTGCTGGGGGTGTTCCCGCTGTCGGTGCGGCTGGTGGGCTTCGGCGTCGGGCTGCTGGTGGGCGGGGTGCTGTACGAGCAGCAGGTGCGGCACCGCCTCGCGCGGCTCCGCGACTGGAACTGACCGTCAGCGACGGCCGGGCGCGCGATCAGCCGGGGGCGCCGCAGCGGTGGGCGACGCCGCCGCCGCCGCACGCGAGGCCCGCCGGGCAGACCCCGCAATCGAGCAGGCCGCCGCAGCCGTCGGCCACGAAGCCGCACTCGGCCTCGAGCGCGGTGCACGAGCGCGGGGTGCACGACCCGCGGCCGCAGACGCCGGGCATCCCCGCCCCGCCGCAGGTCTGCGGCGACACGCAGGCGCCGCACTGGATCAGGTTGCCGCAGCCGTCGCCCGCCGGGCCGCACTGGATGCCCTGGTCGACGCAGGTGCGCGGGCGGCACGAGCCCGAGCCGCAGACGCCGGGCGTCCCGTTGCCGCCGCAGGTCGTCCCCGGCGGACAGGTGCCGCAGGCCAGCACCGCCCCGCAGCCGTCGCCCGCGGGGCCGCAGCTCAGGCCCTGGGCCGAGCACGACACCGGGCGACACGCGGGCGTGCCGCAGACGCCGGCGGTGCCGCCGCCGCCGCAGGTGGTCCCGGCCGGGCACACGCCGCAGTTGAGGGTCGCGCCGCAGCCGTCGCCGGCGGGGCCGCAGCTCAGGCCCTGGGCCATGCAGGTGCGCGGGCGGCAGGTCGCCGCGCCGCACGCGCTGGGAACGCCGCCGCCCCCGCAGGTGGTCCCGGCCGGGCACACGCCGCAGTTGATCGTCGCCCCGCAGCCGTCGCCCACCGGGCCGCAGGTGGCGCCGGCCGCGACGCAGGTGCGCGGCACGCACGCCGTGGGGCGCGGGAGGTCGGGGCTCACGCACGACGCGAGGTCGAAGAGCATGAACTCGAGCACCTTCTCCTGCGCCGTGAGCGGGGTGTTCGAGCACTCCGCGGGGAAGGTGCGCCCGCTCGTGCGCCCGTTGCTCACGTGGAAATCGCTGAAGAGCACGCGACCGCACTGGGTGTCCGGCGGCGCCGCCACCGGGGTGTTGAAGGTCAGGTGCTGCACCGTCGAGGGCGTGGACGAGTAGATCCAGCGGGCGGTGGGGGCGACCACGGCGTCGACGTCGTGCCGCGGCTCGTTGATGGAGATCTGGTTGAGGCCGGTCGACGCGCCCACGACGGTCAGCCACTGCGCGAAGGCCTGGCCGCGCGGAAACGACGTGTCGATGATCCCCGTGAGGGGGTTGCCCGGGGTCGCCTGGCGCGTGCGCCACGTCGCGACGCTGGAGAAGGGCTCGACGTTGTAGAGCCACGTGTAGCTGAAGTGCGTGGTGAACACGCGCCCGCCCGCGTTGGCGTAGTTGACCAGGTTGCGCTGCGCCGCGGGGGGCTTCTCGATTTGCGATCCCTCGCACGCGAAGAGCACCATGTCGTAGCGCGAGAGCGTCCCGGGGGTGTTGTAGAGGTCGCTCGCGGGGGGCGTGTTGCGCCCCGCGTCGGCGCCGTTGGCGACGTACATCTGCACGCGCCCGCCGCCCCCCGGGGTGGTGAACTCGGAGTCCGAGATGCCGATCTTGCGCAGCACGCACTCGAGGGCGTCGACGTTGCCGGTGACCATCGCCATCAGCGGGATGTCACCCTCCGCGCGGTTGCGCGGGAGGCGGGTGAGCGTCGTGGGCAGCGGGTTGTCGACGCACGACGCCACGTTGCTGATGGTCACCTGCCGGCGCCAGCGCCCCAACTGGATCACCAGCGGGATGTTCGCCCCGACGGGCACGTCCCGGAGCACGAAGCGACCGTCGGGGCCGGTGACCGCGCTCACCACCGGGGCGCCCGACGTGGCGGCGCCGCAGCGGTCGCACGAGACGCCCGGCGTGAAGGGCGCGACCGCCGCGTTGGGGATGTACACCACGGCGTTGTAGAGAGGGTCGGGCGCCGCGAGCGCCGGGGTCACCACGGTGCCCGAGAGGGTCGTGGTCGCGCCGGGCGCGCAGGCGGCGCGGCGGAGGCAGAGGCCGGTGCACGCGGTCGATCCGCCCGGCGCCCCGCACACGCTCGGCCTCCCACCCCCGCCGCAGGTCGTGCCAGGCGCGCAGGCCCCGCACTCGACGAGCCCGCCGCAGCCGTCGGCCACCGGACCGCAGTTGGCGCCCGCCGCGGTGCAGGTGCGCGGCACGCAGCGGGGCGCGCCGCAGACGCTGGGCACCCCGCCGCCGCC
>CAIOSS010000844.1 GCA_903860995.1 uncultured delta proteobacterium
CCGTCCCGCCAGAAGTAGCCGACGCGCGGAGGCAGTCGATCGCCCGCGCCCGTCAGCCGTGCGGAGGGTGGGCTCTCGATCCCGTGCCACCCTCGCTTCCACGCATCAGCCCCCAACTCGCGGGCCACATCCACCGTGCGACGGATCGTAGCCGGGAGCAGCGCGTCCGCACCGCAGCAGGGGCATCGAGGCGCGCTCTGTCGCTCCAGGTCGTCGCCAACCTCCCCCTTGGGCTGCGCGGCGATCTCAGCGGAAACCGCATCACGCATCGTCCCGTAGTGCCGGATCGTCTGAGCCCGGTGCGTCGCAAACGTCCACCGTGCGGCAGTCTCAGGATGGGGCGAGTTCCCATGCTCCGAATCACCCGTGACGAACCCGTAGCCGGACGGGCTCGGAGCCTTCACGGCGTACTTCGCAGCCTCGCGCACGAGGTCAGCCAGCGCCTTCTCGTAGGTGTCACCGTTCAGTGCCAGCGCAGGGCGATCGACGATACAGCCGGCTGACTTACGGAGCGTCTCGTTGAGGACGAACGGCCCGAACACCAGCGCGTGAACGTGAACGTGACCATGCGCGCTGATCTCCAGCCGTGCAGTTGCTGCCGCGAGCCCACCAGCCGACAGACGCTTCCAGACGCGATCCCAACGCTCCCAGATGTCATCGATGCGCCGCTTGAGCCCCTCGACGGTGAGCTCTCTCGGATCTTCGGGGTTCCACGGCGGGGAGATCGTCACGAGGGACCACTTCCACGTCTTCCATTCACCCGCGCGAGAACGGTCCCACTGAAGACCCCGACGCCGATCCTCCGCAACCAAGCGTTTCGTTTCGTTGGCAGCGACGCTCGCCAACTCTTTCTCCCTCACACTGGAACTGCGGGCCCGTGAGGCCCGATCAGCCGCTCGGTCGCGTCGCGTCGTCCAGTAGTCCACCGCATCGCGTGCCTTCGACAGGTCGCACTCCAACGAGGACAGATGCTCGACAGCCCGCGCGGCGACATACCCCGAAACCCGCAGCGCAGCGCCAATGAGGGTCCGCGCCCGATCAGCAGCGTGACGACGGGCGCAGTGAGGACACGCCCGGAGGTCGCAGTGGAGCGACACACGGACGCTGGCGTTCTGCTCGCCGCACGCCCCGCAAGCGGAGACGAATACCTGGCGTCCACAACTTCTCGCGTTGGATGCACCCTCGCGCCAACCCAACTCCTCCAGCGCGTCAGCGTAGGCGTCCATCCACGTCTCCCAGTCGGCCTTCGACGGTCGAGCAAGACGATGCCGACGCTGGAAGCGTTTCTGCTGGCGGGAGGGGACGCCGGAGGAGCCGGAGGAGCCGGAGGAGCCACCGGAGGGGCCGGAGGAGCCGGAGGAGCCGGAGGAGCCGCCGGAGCCGGAGGAGCCGCCGGAAGGGTCACTGTCAGGTAGGAGGGGACCGCCGTGGTTCCGTTGGAACCCCGTCTGGCTGACACCCTGAGGGGGGTTGCTGGAGAGCGTTTCCCTGTATGTATCAAGGCGAGGGGGGGGCTGCGCCCCCCCGACCCCCTGCTCCAACGACACACCCATCCCGCTGGTCGCCCCTGACGGGGCTCCCTTGCCACCGTGAGCGCCCGCCGCAGGGAGGCTGCTACTAGGGCTGGGAGAGGGAGCCCGGAGGGGCGCGAGGGCACCGTCAGCGGCCACGGCGCACCTCCCCGTCGAGGCCCGGCAGCGCGACGGGTCTGCACAGGTGCGCGTAGATCCACCCGTGCGAGGCGCGGAAGTCCGCTGCCCACCGCTCCCGCCAGTGAGCCTGCTGCGACCGCCCCCACTCCTCCGGTGCCTCGTCGTATGCGACGCGACCCCAGAGCACGTCCGAGAAGTACCAGTGGGGTCGAGGGTGACCGGCCCAAATCTCCCACGGCTTTGGGGTCACGTTGCGAGGCCACGAGACCCCTTCACGGGCACAACGGCGGCTCACAGATCCCCCCCGTCGTCGAGTTGCACCCGCTCGCAGTCCTCCCAGTGGGTCTGCGAGGGCGACGCACCAGCTCGACGCAGCCAAGTCACCGAGAGCGCCGAGAGCGCCGAGAGCGCCCCCTGGAGCGCGACCTGATCGTGGGCTTCCTGCTCGGGGCTGGTGAACGGACGGGAGGTCTGTGATAGGGTCGGGTTGTTCATCGCGCAGGGTGTTTCTGGCCCGCAAGGGCCTGTGATCGCGCGGTGGACCCCGATGACTCCCTCTCTTGCTTGGTCGCGTGTAGGGGAGGCAGCGGTGTGTCCGCGCGATGTGGTGGAGGAGCTACCTCTTCGGTCGTCCTCCGACCTTCGGGGAACGAGTAGGCACGGAGGCTGGAGCGGCTCGTCGAGGGATCGGTGCTGGCCGCACCAACCTGCGAGCATCCTCCATCGAGCAGAGAACCTCCTCGGCGTGAGGGAAGCCAACCTCCAACAGGTCGCGAGCGACAGACGACCGTGAAATCGTAGCGCCGGGAAAGAGTTGCTGGAGGCGCGCGACGTGGTTGTCGATCGCCTCAAGGATTTGGGGCGTGATCACAACCTGAAGTCGAACGATCGGAGCCATCTTGCTTCTCCTACCCCAGGTTAGTACCCTAGGTCAACAAGCACCTAAAACACCACCAGCAGACATGCGGCCTAACGGGTGGGTGAGTGGGTCAGTCAGTGAGTAGGAACACCGATGGTTTGGCGATGTTTCCAGTGCGGCGATTCCTACGACGATCGACCGGCGTTCTGCGCCGGATGCGGGCAGACGGGCAGCGTGTACCAACTCGGTCGTCGAGCTCGTGCCGAGATCGACAGCGCCCTGGAGATCGCCAGCGCCGCCGACCTAGTGCGCCAAGCCAACCGGGTGGAGCAACTCGCGGGATGCCCCGGCGTCATGGTCGGGGGACAGGCGCTCGTGGTGCTCGCTGGCCCTCCCGGCTCGGGCAAGAGCAGCCTCGCGACCCGCATCCTCGACGGCACCCCCGGCCCGGTGATCTACGTCTCGGTCGAGGAGGCACCCGGCCCGTCGCTGGGCCAACGCCTCGCGCGCCTGGGCGTGAAGCGCGCCGACTTCGGGGTGATCGGATGGGGCGACGCCGATCAGGTCGCAGCGGTGCTGCGGAACCGGCGGTGCGTCGCCGTCTGCATCGACTCGGTACAGGTCGCGCACTGGCACGCCCGCGAACTCCGACACCTACTCGCAGTACTCCCGGCGCTGCGCCTCGTGGTCGCCGTCAGTCAGGTCAACAAGCGCGGCGAGATCGCAGGAACCAACGAACTTCTCCACGAGGCCGACGTGGCCCTGGAGGTCGCGGACATGAGCGCGACGCTTGTGAAGAGCCGATTTCAGCCCGTCCAAGGAGACTCCAATGACAAACCCATCCGCTTCCCCGTCCTACTGCCCGTGCTGCCTTCAGCCATCGTTGGCGATGAAGTTCGATTGCAAAGGGAGGGGTTTCGCAAATTGCGCCTCCTGCGGGATGCGCCTATTTCCGAGGGGGCTCAACCACATCGCGACGCTGCGCTACCTGAGTCCCCTGCTTGAGCAGCTCGCGGCTGAGATGACCGATCCGACGAGCGCGGAGGGCGCGGCCTACCGCAGCTACTGCACGGCTTTCCTCCGGTCGCTCGCGGCCCCGTCGCGCAACGACCCGACTACCACTCACGCAACCTCTGCCCAAGTCCACAAGGAGGCCGCCAATGGTTGATCCGCAGATCCCGGCACCTGGGACCGTTGCCGACTCGACCGGCGCAAGCGCGACGCGACGCGACGACTTGTTGAGCCTTAACCGGCTCCGCGATGCCGTTCCGCTCCACGAACACACGGAGCAACTCGCGGCCCGAAATCGGGCTGATGCAGCAGAGCGCAACCTCGCAGCCTCACGGGCACGCATCGCAGAGCTTGAGGCCGATGCGTCGAAGGCCGCGACCGTCGAGGGTGCCCAGCGACACGAGCTCGCCCTGGTCGATCGCAAGCACGCCCTGACGCTGGAGCAGCAGCGACAGCAGTGGGCGCTCGACGACGCACGAAAGGAGCGCGACCGGCAGGTCATCGAGGCCGACCGAGAACGCAACGCCGCAGCCGAAACCCAGCACGTCGCGGAGGTACGTCAGCAGTGCGACGCGATTAATCAGCAGAACGTCGAACTGCACGCAGCCATCAGCCGAGAGGAGAACCGGATCAACCTCAACAGCGCGGTCGTTGGCGCGGTCGTTGGATTCGTCGGCGTCAGCATTGGGGCAGCGCATTCTCGCAAACGACAGGGGCGAGCTCGCGGTGCGAACCAGAGCCTCATTGGGGCTGGTGGAGTGCTCACCGTTGCGGCTCCGCTCGTCGCCCCGTACCTCAAGCCGGGGCAGCTACAACTTCCCTCACCCGTCACATCGACGGGTTGGGACGCCTACCTGATGGCGATGACAGCGGAGAACGCACGGCTACGCAGCCAGTTCGCAACGCTCCAAGCGACGAAGCTATCGATGTCAACGACAGCGGCCAGCGCAGTTGGCGTCGGTGCCATCACCTACGCCGTCTCCGGCTGACCATCCTATTGCGCCCAACGCTCTTCACATCGCCGCTCAGGCGCAGCCCACCATGCAGCAGAAGGGCTAGTACGAACCAATAGAGGATTCGGCTGTCGCAACTCAGTCAGTCTGTTCCGACAAGCGCGCAGTGACATGAAACACGCACGCCACACCTCCCCCCTCATAGACCTAGGAGTTTCGAGGCACCACAGGCGCTGAGTGCCGATGCATAGCTCGCCGATAACATTATCATTTGGTTCATAAGCTGCGGACGCCGAGTGTTCATTTGCCTTGGCGACCTCGCACCGATCGCGCGTGGAAGCACACACGATGTCAGGGTCTGTCCTGTCACAGCAGGTGAAGCACCACACGGGTGCGTGCGGAACTTCTCCGGCAACGATCGGGCGAGTACCGATAATGCGGTTCGTACCCTCGATGGTCTCATCCCAAGGTGCGACGGGTGCGGCGGGTGCGGCGGGCGCAGCGGGTGCGACAGGCGCAGCGGGTGCAGCGGGTGCCCTAGTCGAGTCGTTCAGCGACGGAGGCGTCGTTCGCTGAAAAACCGCAACCGTAACCAGTACGGCGGCACATCCGATGGCGGCAACGATGACGAGGCGAGCGGAAGGGTTCACGCCGAGACGCTACCTGATCCCAGACCAATCGCGATCGTCGGAGTCACCCGTCCCGCCAGAAGTAGCCGACGCGCGGAGGCAGTCGATCGCCCGCGCCCGTCAGCCGTGCGGAGGGTGGGCTCTCGATCCCGTGCCACCCTCGCTTCCACGCATCAGCCCCCAACTCGCGGGCCACATCCACCGTGCGA
>CAIOSS010000845.1 GCA_903860995.1 uncultured delta proteobacterium
ACATCGCGAGGCGGAGCGACCGGCTGCTCGTCGACCACCTGCCGATCGTCCGTCGCGCCGCCCAGGTCGTCGCGCGCGGTCGCGTCGCGCGGCCCCGCGTCGGCCTCCGCGGGAGCGGCATCGTTGCAGGCCGTGAGCGCGAGCATCGCCAACAACACGGAGGCCAGTGGTCTCTTCACGGCACGAATATAGACCCATTGGTGTGCGCCGGCGCGCTCGAGCACTCGGCGACGCCACGCTCGAGGTGGCTGGGCTCGACACGCCGCGCTGATGTGCCATTCCATCACCGCTGCGAATGGTGCGCTGGCGGTCGGTGGCGATGATGGCGTGGCTCCTCCTCGGCTGTGGGGGGGACCCATCGACCGTGGCTTGTCCTGCGGGAGAGCGCCGCGTGTGTCGGGCCGCCGACGACTGCCGCTGCGGCGCCGGGTGTTCGACGGGCACGCGCTGCCCGGCCGTCGACGCAGGGCTTCAGGTCTGCGCGGTGCCGGTCACCGCGGCCGAGGGCGCGTGCGTCGAGGCACGGTGGCTGGTCGGTCCGAACGGACGCTTGCAGTGCGGGAGCGAGTCGTGCGCCCTCGACGACGCGTGTGTCGACTGGGGCGCCGAGGGGGTGCGCTGCGCGTCGTCCTGCGCGGCCAACGCCGATTGCCCGTCGGGCTGCTGCGTCGAGATCGCCGACCGCGTGGGCGGCGGCGCTCGCAGCGTGTGCGCGCCGTCCGAACGCTACACCTGCCTGCCCGGCGCCCCCGCGGGCCGGAGCTGCGACCCGGCCTGCGCGGAGGGCGAGGGCTGTGTCTGGATCGGCGCGTCCCCGACGTGCCGTCCGCGCTGCGCTCGCGACGAGGACTGCGTCGGCGCGTGCTGCGCAGCGACCACCGGTGGCACATCCGTGTGTGCGCCTCGAGGCGGCGCGTGCACCGCCCCGCTGCGGACGGCCTGCACCAACCTGGAGGGCTGCGTCGAGGTCGTGTACGGCGTGCGGGGCACCCACTGCGGCGATCCCGATAGCCTCGAGGTGCGCGTGCGCAACAACTGCGCCTCCCCCGCGGACATCGAGCTCTGCTACCAGCGCCGCGACGGAACCTGCGCGTGTGGCACCCACCGCGGGGTGGCGCCGCAGACCGAGGCGGCGCCCCCGTTCTGGGCCTGCGACGTCGTGGGCACGTTCAGGATGTCGGCGCGCGCCGCGGGCGACCCGGCGGGCTGCCACCCGCACACCTGCCGCTGAGATGCGGGGATGTCTCTCCGGGGCGAAGTTGTCACCGTCCTGACATGAGACCCGCCTATGCTGCCGCCGCCGACGCCGGTCGCACGGGTGCCCTGAAGGGCGCACACGGCGGTCGGGAAAACCAAGCGAGGCAGACGCGCGGATGAACCCACTCTTCGACCATGGACTGAGCTCCGGGAGCGCGCTGCTGCTCTTCGTCTGCCTCGCGATCGCGCTGGGATTCGAGTTCGTCAACGGCTTCCACGACACGGCCAACGCGGTGGCGACGGTGATCTACACCCACGCCCTGAAGCCGACGACGGCGGTGATGGTCTCGGCCTTCTTCAATTTCAGCGGCGTCCTTATCGGCGGCATCTCCGTCGCCATGGGGATCATCAAGCTGCTCCCGCTCGACC
>CAIOSS010000846.1 GCA_903860995.1 uncultured delta proteobacterium
ACGTCGGTGGCGACGAGGAAGTCCACGCGCTCCTCGCGCAACAGCCCCATGACCCGCTCGCGGTCGTTCTGCGCGAGGTCGCCGTTGAGGTACTCCGCGCGGTAGCCCGCGTTCTGGAGCCCCCGCGCGACCATCTCGGTCTCCGCCTTGGTGTTGCAGAACACCAGCGCCGCCTTGGGCTTCTCGATCTCCAGCACCTTGAGGAGGTCGGGCACCGAGCCCCCGGAGGCCGAGAAGTACGCGTGGTGCACGATGCCGTCCGGCGCCACGTGGTCGCTGCTGAGGGCGATGGTCACCGGCTCGCGCTGGTGCCGCGCCGCCATGCGCGACATCGCGTCGGGCATCGTGGCCGAGAAGATCAGCGCCTGGCGGCCCTTCGGGAGCATCCCGAGGATGGCGTTGAGCTCCTCGGCGAAGCCCATGGAGAGCATCTCGTCGCCCTCGTCGAGCACGATGGCCCGGAGGTTGGAGACGTCGAGGGTCTTGCGGCGGAGGTGGTCGAGCATGCGGCCGGGGGTGCCCACGACGACCTTGGCGCCCGCCTTGAGCATGTCGATCTGCTGCTGCATCCCGGCGCCGCCATAGATGGGCGCCACGCCCACGTCGGAGAACTTCCCGAGGCGCTCGAACTCGCCCGCTACCTGGAGCGCCAGCTCGCGCGTGGGGCAGAGCACCATCACCTGGACGTGGCGCGCGGGCTTGATCACCCGGTCGATGAGCGGCAGCGCGAAGGCCGCCGTCTTGCCGCTGCCGGTGCGGCTCTGGACGATGACGTCCTTGCCCTCGGCGATGGTCTGGAAGGTCGCCTGCTGCACCAGCGTGGGGGACGCGTAGCCGACCTCGGCCACCGCCCGACGCACCGGCTCGCTCAACCCGAAGGACTCGAACGTCTGCTCGTCACTCATGAGGAATTCCCTGGTTGCCGAGCGCACGCCCGGCCTCATCGCCAACGGCTTCACGCCACAACCTCACCTGATCTTCGGCGCGGTAGCGCCAGCGTTCCAGGTGATCAAACGCCGCCTGCGACGCGCCGCCCTCGCGGGCGCACAGGCCTCTCAACCCTCGGAGGTCTCCGTCCAGCGCGACCACCTCGGGGGTCGTCGCGCCCTCGCGCTGTCGCACCCACGCCGCCTCGTAGGCGACGTGTAGTCGGCGCAGCCCCGGGATGCACGCGCGGTCGAGCGGGTTGGGCGCCCTCCCGGCGTACACCTCGCGGTGCAGCACCCCCGCGCCAAACCAGATCAGCATCCCCGTGAGCACCGTCATCGTCACCGCGGTGATGCGCCGCCCGATGGGGGAGCGCGGCACCGCAGGGCTCGTCACGTTGTCGGGGGAAGCATCGGTCACTGGACACCGTCAGCACCGCAGGTGCCGCTCCACTGCGATACCGCCGCGCCGCTTACTCTAATTCCGCCGGGTTTTACGTCGCGGCGTCTCCGGGGGTCAAGCGCTGCCTCCCCGCGCTGTCCGGGGCGGGCCCTCCCGGCGCTGGGGCGGCGCCCGGACGGACCGGCGCCGGCGCCCGGAGCATCGGCAGCCCCCGCTCCCCCCGGCGCACCGCCTCGATGCGCGCCCGCACCTCCGCCGCGTTGGCCGGCTCCAGCGCCAGCGCCGATTCGTAGGCAAACACCGCCCCCTCCCGGTCGCCCAGCTCGCAGGCCGCCTGCCCGATCGCGAGGTGCACCCCCGCCCGCTCGGGGTCGAGCG
>CAIOSS010000847.1 GCA_903860995.1 uncultured delta proteobacterium
GCACGTCGCGCTCCCGCCCGTCGGAACCGGGCACGCCGTACACGACGACCCGCACGACGTCACCGCCGTGTCCGACACGCAGCCACTCCCGCAAAGGTGCGTGCCACTGCCGCAAACGCAGTTGCCCATCGCGTTGCACACGCCGCTGAACGGCGACGAGCACGCCCCGGACGTCCGCGCCGTGGCCGAGCACACCGCGCTCCCGGCGCTGCACACCACCATGCCCGACTGGGCACAACCGCCACTCCCGCTCGACGTGCACACGCTACCCAGGACCGCGCAACTCGTGCCGCACAGGCTCGTTCCCGCCGGGCACACCGTGTTGCAAAAGCCCGCCGAGCAGCTTTGCCCAGATGGGCACGCGTTGCCGCACACTCCGCAGTTCAGCGCGTCGCTGTTGGTGTTCACGCAGGTCCCGGCGCAGTCGCTCCGTGGCGCCGGGCAGCGGCATGTTCCCGCGACGCACGACTGGTCATTCCGACACGCCGTCGCGCAGGCCCCCGAGTCGTCGGCCGCCGCGTCGCGAATCGACGTCGTTCCATCCATGGAAACTGTGTCCATCGCCGTCGCGTCACGCCTCGCCGACGCCTCGCGCGCGCCACCGTCGCGATCGCGCACCGGATACGGCACGCTGCCCGCTCCGCAGCCGGACAGTGCCACGGCCAACCCCAGCCACACCGCGTAGCGCTTCACAGCATGCCTGCCCAGCCGAGCATCGCCCCACCGGGGATCGGCGCGACGCGCACGTTCCACGCGCTCCGTGCCACTGACTCCGATGCCCCCGGCGCCAGCACCCACCACAGCAACCCCGCCGTTGCGGCAGCCGCGCCGATGCCGAGCGAAAGGTACATCCCGAGGTTGTCGCGCTCGGCGGCACGCTGGAAATCCAGCACTGCCGGGTCGCAAGACCCAAAACCACAAGAGGCGTCGCGGCTGCTCTTCGCCTCCTCGCGAAGTCCGAGGAACAACGCCGACAAGCCCAGCCCGAAAGCTCCCGTGCCGAGCAGGATCCAAGATCCCACGCCAGGGCCGCGCAAACGCCCGGCGCTCGCCGTCAAATCGGCGGCGGAGGTCTCGAAGTGAACGAGGACCTCGGCGAACGAGGCGAGGCGCGCCTCGACGCGAGACTCAAAGACGGCACCGGCATCGCTTCGTGCCTGCACCACGACGAGTCCCGGCGCAACCGCCACCAACGCTCCGTCGCCGCTCGCGTCGACGTCACGGCCGCCGACACGAACGTGAAGGCCACGCGTCGAAGGCCATCGAAGTTGGATGCGCGTGACCGAGGCGCAGACCGTGGGCAGCATCGCCTGACACCCCTCCAGGGCCGACGCATTGCCGACTCCGTTGGGGTCCGCCAGTGCCTCGGTGACGCAATTCGCCGACGCCTCGCACGCTTCGATGCCGCGGCCTAGCGCCAGCGCCTCGCGAGCGACGGACAGTCGCAGCCCCGGCCGCATCTGGATGCGCCCCGCCTGCTCGAAGAGCGCGAGCGCGTCGGCGTGCTGGCCCGCGTCACGCGCAGCGATGGCCGCATCGACCAGACCCCGTCGCTCCGCCGGATCGGGAGCGGGCTGCGCAAACGCACGAGCGGAGATCGTCGCGGCCAGCGCCACACAGGTGAACGCATGACGGTGTGCGCGGTGCATCGTCAGATCTCCTCGGCGGCGAGCGGGCGTTCCGAGGACGGCGGGACGGCCGGAGCGACTCCCGACGGCGCCGGAGCAGTGGGCACGACACCCTCGTCCGGATCGGGCATGGGCTCCAGGCCCGTTGCACGACCATGCCGACGGCCGCCGCGCAGGCGCCCGCGAGGTCGCGGCAGAGGCTGCGGGTCCAAAGGCTCAGGCTCGGTCCCGGGAACCGCTGCCACCGGC
>CAIOSS010000848.1 GCA_903860995.1 uncultured delta proteobacterium
CGACGGAGGGAGATTGCCGGGCGGTGCAGTGCGCCTCGCGCCCCAAAGGCGGCGTCCCGGGACGCTTCCGCCAACGCTCGCGAGTGCGCGTTCGTCGTTCGATGGATGTTCGGTTGCTTGCTCCGAGTCCCAGGGCGCGCGCCCTCAGCGCCCGACGATCGCCGCGAACGACCGCGTCCGCAGCGCCTCCAGCGGCACCCCGACCGCCTCCACCGCCGCGGCCTCCGACACCGCGCCGCAGTCCACCGCGCGCAGCACGTCGCCCAGCATCCCCTGCCCCGTCGCCGCGTCGTCGAAGACCGCCCCCGCCCGCACCGCCTGCGCCGCCTGCGCGACGAAGGCCCGCAGCCGCCGCGCCGTCGCCGGGAAGCTCGTCGCCGCGCGCCCGATCACCAGCGCGTGCCGCCACATCACCTGCCCCGGGTGCAGGTCCCACCCCTGGTGCAGCCCCATGGCGGTCGCGTGCTGCCAGTGCCGCGTCATCACCGCGAGCGCCGCCACCACGACCCGCCGATTGTCGGCCCGCTGCGCCCCCGTGAGCTCCGCCCCGCGGTGCACCTCCACGGGCATCACGTTGGTCGCGCCGTCGACCACCCGCACCCCGGTGCCCGCGAGCGACAGCACCATCAGCGCCCTCGCCGCGTCGCAGTAGGGGTGCAGCAGCGTCTGGTGCGCCGCCCCGACCCCCATCGCGGCCGTGAGGTCCCACGCGCCGAGGTGCACGGCCGCGCAGCGCCCGCCCGCAGCGTTTACAAGACCCGGTAAGGCCACGGTGCCGTCCGCCGTCAGCAGCGCGCGCGGCGTCTCCACCATCAGCTCGACGCCCACGGTCCCATCGCGCCAGCCCAGGGCGCGCTCCAATCGCCCGAGGAGATCTGCCAGCGCGGCCACCTCGTCGCGCCGCTGCACCTTCGGCAGCGTCACCACCAGGCCCGGCACCGCCTCCCCCCCGTTCGCCCGCGCCAGCGTCGTCAGGAAGCCGTCGAGCGTCCGCGCCGAGCGCCCCGCGGTCTCGCCCGCGAGGGCCTTCACCCGCAGCCCGATGCCCCGCGGGAGCGTCGCCTCGCGGTGCGAGCGCGCCATCGCGGTCGCGGCCTCCACCACGGCGCGGTCCTCGTCGGCGTCCGAGCGCGGGCCGAAGCCGTCCTCGAAGTCCACGCGGTAGTCCTCGATGGGCTCCCGGGCGAGCTTGCCCTCGAGCCCCCGGAGGATGCCCTCCAGCGTGGCCTCGTCGGGCGCCTCGTCGAAGCCGAAGGGCAGCGCCCGCAGCCCGTCGAGGGAGCCCGCGAGGGTGTCGAGCAGCCCTCGGGCGTGGCGGCCGACGCGCGCGACGATGTCATGGCTGTAGCGCTGGGCGCCGCCGTACACGGTGTGCACCGGCGACCAGGGAGCGCCCGCGGCCTGGGCGGCGGACGGGGGCGAGGTCGCGGGGGCGTAGGGGTCGAGGGAGGTCTCCACGGCGCGCGATGCTACGAGAACCCGCGGGCGCCGTGCAGCCGGGGAAATCCGCCGGTCGCGCGCGGCCCGGAGCAGGGCGATGCGACGCGATGGTGTACGAGGTGGGCCATGAGTGAGACGACGCTTCCGCCGGGTGATCGGGGGCTCCCGCTGCTGGGCGAGACCCTGGATTTCCTCAAGGACCAGTTCCGCTTCGTCGACGAGCGGCAGGCGCGCTTCGGGAAGGTGTTCCGCAGCAACATCCTCTTCAAGGACACGGCGCTGCTCGTCGGCGCGGAGGGCGCCGGGGTCTTCAACGACGAGTCCAAGGTGCAGCGCGCCGGGGGCATGGCGCCGCACATCGCGGACTTCTTCGGCGGCACCAGCCTGCCCCTCCTCGACGGCGCCGTGCACCGGCAGCGCAAGCAGCAGGTGATGGGGGCCTTCGGACGCGAGGCCCTCGCGCAGTACCTCCCGGTGATGGAGTCCACCGTCGCGCGCTACCTCGCGAAGTGGTCCGCCGCGGGCGAGTCGGCGCTCACCGAAGACCTCAAAGACCTCGCGCTGGAGGTCATCGCGCGCACCATGGTGGGCTCCGACGCGGGCCCCGCGTTCACCGAGAACGTCGCGGACTTCAAGGTGATGGTGAAGGCCTTCACGGCGATCCCGGTGCCCCTCCCCGGGACGGCGTTCGCGAGGGCGAAGGCCGCGCAGGGGCGCATCTTCGCGCGCTACCGGGCGATCCTGGCCGAGCGGGTGGCGAAGCCCACGGACGACGGGCTCTCGCGGATGCTGGCGCAGCCCGCCGCCGACGGCGCACGCATCGCGGGCGAAGACGCCCTGAAGGAGCTGCACCACTTCAACCTGGCGGGGTACATCACCTTCGCGCACCTGGCCCACGGGCTCGTGGCGCTGGCCCAGGACGACGCACTGCGCTCGCGGCTGCGGGCGGAGATGGACCAGCACCTCGGGGCGGGCGCGATCACCGTCGGGGCGCTGCACGCGATGCCCCTGCTGGAGCACATCACCA
>CAIOSS010000849.1 GCA_903860995.1 uncultured delta proteobacterium
CACCGGGCAGCGCGCCCGACGCCGCGGTGGCCCCTCGCGCCGGCGCCGCGCGCGCTCCCACCGACGACACCGCGCCCGCGTGGCCGCCCGCCCCGGCGCCGCGATGGTGCTTCGAGCCGATGGAGGTGGCCGACCTCCGCGCGATCGACGACGAGGGTCGGGTGTGGACGCTGCGTGGCGACACCCTCGCCCGCGACGACGACGCCCACCCCGCGGCGCTGCCCGACGAGGTCCCCTGCCCCTCGCGCGGAACCTACGCACTGGAGTTCGTCGAGGGGGGCGCTGCGTATGCCGTCGTCGACGGGCGCTTCTACGTGCGCCCCTCCCGGGCGGCGCCCTTCGTGGTCACCCCCATCTGCACCGACCTCGCCGGCGCGCCCTGGTCGACGCTCGCGGCCCGCGGGTGGGGCGTCATCGCCAACGGCCTGCGCGCCGTCGGTCCCGGGCTCCTGCTCACCCGCGCCCGCGATGGCGCCGCCGGGTGGTACGCGGTGACGGCGCTCGACCGGAGCATCACCGCAGGCGTGCTCGACGAGCACCAGTCGCTGCTCTCGCTGGTCAACGAGGGTCACCTCATCCTGGTGGACCAGCAGCAGACGGTCGCCGGCGAGGTGCTCGCCGCGCGCGGGGAGTCGTTCACCACGCTGTCGCGCTCGCCCGCAGGCGTGGTCGCCGCGCACGACGCCGACGCCGGCCGCCGCGTGCTCGTGACCGCCCGCTCCCTCGGAGAGCCCTTCGCGCGGGTCGAGGCGCGACGCGACCAGTTCGCGCCCACGCGCGCCGTGGTCCTCATCGACCTCGCGCGCGTCGTCGCGGTCACCGACCACACGGTGGAGCTGAGCCTCGACCGCGGGCGCACCTTCCGCACCGCGCTGCGCCTGCAGCCGCCCGACGGGGGCGCCGTCTCGCTGGAGCGCCCGCACGTGGGTCGCCTCCGGGATGGACGCCACGCCGTCGCCACCCGCGCAGGGCTCGCGGTGGATCGTTGTCCGTGAGCGTTCGGCGGGGCCCCGGGGTATCGTGCCGCCGACCCGATGGAGCCCATACGATGTGACGTCCTGGTGCTGGGCGGAGGGCCGGCCGGCGCCGTCACCGCCGCGCTGCTCGCGCGCGACGGGGTCGACGTGACGCTCCTCGAGCGCGCCCGCTTCCCGCGCTTCCACCTCGGCGAGTCGCTCGCCCCGGCGGCCACGGTGGTGCTCGATGAGCTCGGGCTGCGCGACACCATCGACGGCCGCTACCTCCGCAAGCAGGGCGTCGCTGTACGCTGCGCGCGCACCGGCCGCCAGCAGCGCTTCCGCTACGACGAGGCCTTCGAGCCGGGCCCCGCGCTCGCCTGGCAGGTGCCGAGGGCGGACTTCGACGACGTCCTCCTGCGCTGCGCCCGCCAGCACGGCGCGGAGGTGCTGGAGGGCCACGCGGCCGAGGACGTGATCTTCCAGGACGGCGCCGCGCGGGGCGTGATCGCCCGCCGGCAAGACGGCCGGCAGGTCACCGCGCACGCACGACTCGTCGTCGACGCCACTGGCCACGACGCGCTGCTCGCGGGGCGCCGCGGCGACCGGCACCCCATCGAGGGCATGGAGCGCACCGCGCTCTCGGCGCACTTCCGCAACGTGGCGAGGCCTGGCGGAGAGGCCGAAGGGGACCTGGAGCTCATCCTCTTCCCCCACGGCTGGATCTGGAACATTCCCTTCCTCGGTGAGGTGAGCTCCGTCGGGGCGCTGTGCGCCCACACCTGGATGCGCGCGCGGCAGCCCGCCGAGGCGCTGGAGTCGTTCTTCGACCGCACCGTCGAGGACGCGTCCTTCGCGCGGGAGGCCCTCGCGGCGGCCACGCGCCTCACGCCGGTGCTCGCGCACTCGGGCCTCTCGTGGCGGGCCAACCGCCGTGTCGGCGACGGCTGGATCACCGTGGGCGACGCCGGCGGCTTCACCGACCCGCTGCTCTGCGCTGGCACCACGCTGGCCATCGTCGGGGCTGCCCGCGCGGCCTCCGCCATCCGCGCCGCGCTCGACCTCGGTGACGTCTCCGCCGCGCGCTTCGAGCCCTTCGCGCGCGACCTCGACGCCGCGAGCGACCTCTTCCTGGGCACCACCCGCTCGCTCTACGCCGATGAGCTATCCGAGGTGCTGCTCGGCGGCGCGCGGGCCGACCGGCGCGCCTTCGCGTCCATCCTCGCGGGCGACGTATTCGGCGACGATCCGCCCTGGCGCGCCGGGTGGCGGGAGCGCTACGCCCCGCCGCGCTGACCGGCCGGGGCGACGGCCTCAGCGGACGTCCATCACCTCGACGCGCTCACCGCGGAGCACCCTCGCGACGGGCCAGCGCGCCAGGGTCTCCGCGGTCACCGGGGTGCACTCGCTGGCGGCGAGCGCCCGCGCGACGTCCTCGTTGGCCGACACGACCAGCGTCACAGACGCGCCGCCGCCGTAGACCAGAATCGCCTCCATCAGGCTCACCCGCTCGCCCCGCCAGGTGATGCGCCGCACCGGGGAGGCGTCCGCGCGCTCGGGGCAGTCCCAGAAGCCCGTCGGGTTGCCGTAGCGCGCGCGCAGCGCCTCGAAGTGACCGCGAAGCGCCGCGACGTCCTCGAGCCGCGAGAGCACCTGCACCTTCACCACGACGGAGGGGTTGGGCGCTGCGTGGGCGACCACCCTCGCCCCGTGGTCGATGGTCTCCTCCCAGAGCGGCGCGTCGGGCCGGGCGCCGCGCCCCTCGTGCATCGCCGGGCGGAGCGAGCGCAGCGCGGCGACGGACATCCCGAGGTACACCCCGCGGAGCTCGTCGGGCATCCAGCGCGCCGACTCGGCCGCGATGGCCCCGAGCGCCGCCCGCGCCGACGCGACGGGTGGGGCCGCGGACGCCGGGCGCGCCGTGGTCGGAGGGGGTGGCGCGTCGGAGGCGGCTCGCCACGCGACGAGCCCCACGAGGAGCGCGACGAGGGCGACGCCCGCGGCGAGGGTGGTCCAGGTTCGGAGCACGGCGCTGGGTACCTTCGCACGGCCCCCGGCGGGGCGTCACCCGAAGGCGAGGCGCATCAGGGTGAAGAGGGTACCGGCGAGGAGCATCGTGACCGGGAGCGTGAGCACCCACGCGATGGCGATGTTGCGAATGGTGGTGCGCTGGATGCCGCTGCCGTTGGCGACCATCGTGCCCGCGATCCCCGACGAGAGCACGTGGGTGGTGCTCACTGGGAGGCCCGTCGCGCTCGCGATGCCGATGGTGCTGGCCGCGATGATCTCGGCGCACGCCCCCTGCGCGTAGGTGAGGTGCGCCTTGCCGATCTTCTCGCCGACGGTCACCACGATGCGCCGCCAGCCCACCATCGTGCCGATGCCCAGGGAGAGGGCGATGGCGATCAGCACCCACGACGGCGCGTAGTCCGTCATCCGACGCAGCGCCTTGCGCTCGTCCTTGAGGTGCCGCCCCTCGTCCGCGGAGAGGCCCAGCGCCCCGCGCTTCACCAGCGCATCGAGGGACTTGTCCGCCGTCAGGATCTCCTGGCGGACGGAGAAGCGGTCGCCGCGGGGGATGTCGCCGACGGCGTTACGCCCGACGAGGCGCTGGCGGACCCCGTCGAGCTGCGCGCGCACCACCGCGGCGTCGCGGGCGCCAGAGCGGTCGGCGTGCTCGGCGACGACGTGCTCGATGGCGTCTACTGCGCGCAGGGTGCGCTGGATGTCGGCCTGCGTGGCGCCGGCGTCGAGGGCGAAGCCCGCGGGGACGATCCCGATGAGGATCAGCATCACGAGCCCGACGCCCTTCGGGCCGTCGTTGGAGCCGTGCGCGAGGCTGACGCCGGAGCAGGTCGCGATGAGCAGCGCGCGGATGACCGGCGGCGGCGGGACGTCCTTCACCGGTGGCTCGTCCATCGCGTGGGTGCGCCCGAAAAGGCGCTTCGCGAGCAGGAGCAGCAGGCCCGCGGCGAGGAAGCCGAAGAGCGGCGAGATCACCAGCGAGAGCATCGTCTCGGCGAGCTTGGCGAGGTTGATCCCCTGGCCGAAGACGTGGCCCGCCCGCATGGAGTTGGCGAGTCCGACGCCGATGATCGAGCCGATGAGCGTGTGCGAGCTCGACGCGGGGATACCCAGAAACCACGTCCCGAGGTTCCAGAGGATGGCCGACAGGAGGAGGGCGAGGATGGTCGCGATCCCGATGCCCGAGCCGCCCGCCACCACGAGGTCGAGCGGGAGCAGCTTGATGATCCCCATGGCGACGGAGATGCCGC
>CAIOSS010000850.1 GCA_903860995.1 uncultured delta proteobacterium
CTGCCGCATCGACTCGATGACGTTGCGGCCGTTGGCGATGGCGCCGACGGTGGTGTCGCCGTTGATGAGCCGCACGAGGTCGGCCAGCCACGCGGCGTACGTGTCGGTGATGTTCTGCCAGACGGCGCCGCGGCCCGCGATGAGCTCGCCGGTCTCCGGGTCCGCCGCGATGTTGGCGAGGCCCCAGTAGCCCTGCGCGTCCTGGTCGGTGATCGACCCGATCATGTGGTACCGCAGGTCGCCCACCCGGGCCTGCGTGCCCTGCGCGCCGCACGCCGGGAGGTCCCACCCCGCCGCGCGGGCGGCTGCCACCTCCGCGGCCGTGTGCAGCCCCGGGAGCGCCCGATCGGTGCCCCAGACGGGCGCGTGGCAGCCCACGAAGACGTGCACCGCGTCGGCACCGAAGGCAGGGTCGGTGCCCAGCACGGCGGGCGCGCTGCACGCGTCGCCCGGGGCGCGCCCCGAGGCGTCGGCGCCGGTCGCGAGCTCGCACTCGTGGCGCCGGGCGGACTGCACGGCGTCGGTGAAGGCGCCGTTCCACTCGGCGACGACGGTGTCCGTGACGGGCTGCATCCGCGCGGGATAATTGGGGCTCTCGAAGTACGCGATGGGCCGCACCTGGCGCTGCCGGAAGGGGAGGAGGCACAGCCCGCGGTTGTCCGCGCGGGTGCGGGCGATGGCGAGGTCGCAGGTAGACTGCGGGTCGATCGCGCGGCAGGGGTCATCGCCGCCGCACTGCACGTAGCGCCCCGCGTCCCAGGCAGCGCAGCGGCCGCGCGCGGAGGCCGAGCGGGGTGCGTTGCCGATGCGGCAGACGTCGCCGGAGGCGCAGTCGGCGTCGCGGTTGCAGTCACGGCCCGCGTCGGCGCCGTATACAGGGACATGGTGGTGGAGCCACAGGTTGTGCCGCGCGGCGAGGTGCACGCGCTCGGTGTCGAGCACGGCGGCGCGGCGCGCGTCGAAGCCGACGCGGGCGACGTCGAAGAAGCCGAAGCGCTCCTGGTCGAGGGAGGGCACCGGCGCGGCCTGGCCGGCGATGGGCGGCGTGAGGCTCACGGGCTCGTAGTCGCGGTTCTCCGCGCGGAGAAACGACGTGCGGAAGGTCACCTCGGCGGGGTTGCAGGCCGTGTCGCCGTCGCCCAATACACAGACAGGTATGTTGGGGAGGTCGGGCCCGAGGTCGGTGGTCTCGGGGTGCAGGATGGCCCGGTGCACCACGTCGAAGTAGCGCAGGGCGCGGCGGCCGTTGACGGTGGCGTGCTCGAAGACGGGGGCGTTGGGGTCGGCCGGGCTGTTGACGAAGACGGGCACCGGCTCGGCCTGGATGCGCCCCTCCCAGCGCTCGTACGCGAGCACGGAGTTGTATCCGTCGACGAGGTTGCGCGACCAGTCGACGCGCATGTACCGGCGGCGGTACCAGGGGAGGTCGACGGTGTTCTCGACGACGACGTTGAGCTCCTCGCCGGTGGACTCGTTGTAGGCGCGGCGGATGTCGAAGTGCGAGCTGATGGCGAAGGCCGCGACGATCTCGCCGGTGCGGGGGCTCTGGCCGATGCCGCCGGCGCCGCCGGGGGCGCCGCGCACGAAGTCGTAGGAGAGGCGCGCGAGGAGCAGGCGCTCGGTGACCTCCCAGCGCACCTTCTGGAGCTCGGAGTACGAGGTGAGCCCGACGAAGCCGGTGCTGGGCGGCTTCGCGATCATGGTGGTCTGCGTGTAGAAGACCGGTTCCTGGCGCAGCACCTCGGGGGTGATGGTCTCCGGGCGGTCGCCGTGCGCGAGCAGCGCGTACTCGCCGGGGATGAGGTCGGACTTGTCGAGGTAGTCCGGCTGAACCTGGTTGATGGCGGCGCGCTCCCCGGCGCAGCCGCCGGCAGAGAGCGACGGGGCGACGGCGAGGAGGGCGAGCGCCGCGGCGCGCGAGAGGGGTGTGGGCTTCATCGGGGTACTCGGGTCAGGGGTTCGACGGGCGTATCTAGCCGTACCGCGACGGCGGACGCGGCGGAAGGGTCACCGGGGGGCCTCGAGGCGGGCTTCGACGGCGGCCGACGAGCTCGACGGGCTGTATCGGTTTCTGCGCGAGGCGGGCGATCTCGTTCCCGCGACGCCCCTTTTGGGGTGTCGGCGGCCTTCGTGCTCTCGACCCAGAAGATGAGCCGCTCGCGCTCGCGAGGACGGGCGGCACCTCGAGGGCGTCGACCCGTGACCCTCAGCCTGCGCCGCGCGCGGTGAGCCGCACCCGCAGCCCGTCGCCCGCCTGCCGCAGCGTCACCGAGGGCTTCAGCTCCAGGCGCTGACCGGGCAGCAGGTCGAGCCGCCAGCGCGAGACGATCACCGCCAACATCAGCGTCGCCTCGAGCATCGCGAAGCGGTTGCCGATGCACACGCGAGGACCGCCCCCGAAGGGGAAGTACGCATACCGGGGGAGGTCCTTCGCGCGCTCGGGCGCCCACCGATCGGGGTCGAAGCCCTCGGGGTTGGGAAACCACCGCGGGTCGTGGTGCACCACCCACTGGCTCACCAGGATCTGGGCGCCCTTCGGGATGCGGTACCCGCCCACCTCGACGTCTTCGGCGGCCTCGCGCCCGGTCGTCCAAGCCGGCGGATACAGCCGCATCGACTCCTTGAGCACCCGCTCGGCGTACGGCAGCGAGCGCACGTCGTCGGCCGTCGGAAGCCGGTCGCCCACCACCGAGGCGAGCTCGGCGTGCAGGCGCCGCTCGACCTCCGGGTGCGTGCTC
>CAIOSS010000851.1 GCA_903860995.1 uncultured delta proteobacterium
CCACCCATCGCTCCAGGCGGGCGCTGCGACAGCCGTGTCGACCGGGGTCGGGGGAGGGGAGGCCAGGCGGGGATCGCGGCAACCGAGGAGGACGAAGGCCGCGACCGTGATCGATCGCGGGCGCATCGGATCAGGTCACGACTTCGGGCGCGCGCATGAGCTCGCCCGAGCGCAGCACGAGGGTCTGGCCGTTGACCACGACGGTGACCTCCAGGCGGTAGGCGCGGCCGTAGGTGCTCCAGGTGTTGCCGCTGCCGATCCGGTTCCAGTCGGGGGCCGAGAGCTTGAAGCTGGCGCGGGTCTCGCCGAAGCCGCGGAGGGTGCTGTCCCAGGCGACGTACTGCGCGCCCTCCCAGCGCTGCGGCTCGCGCGGGGTGAGCGCGTCGAGGCTGGCGCCGGTGGCCGAGTCGAGGAACCGCACGGCAGTGATGGTCACCGGGTTCACGAAATCGACCGGCGCGCCGCCGACGGCAGTGACCGTGAAGGTGATCTGGAGGCTGGTCTGTCGGCAGTACCCACCGCAGGCTTCGTCGGCAGCCCCGCCGTCCCCGGCCGGGCGGATCGCGGCGCAGCGTGCCGCGCCGGGGGATCCGCCGTCGACCGAGGGACAGTCGTTGGCGAGCGAGGCCGACGCGATGGCGGCGGTGACGTTCACCTGCGGGTTGGCCACGTCGGAGGTCGCCGCGTCGGGCTCGTTGAGCGGCGTCGCGCCCGAGCAGGCCGAGACGGCAAGGAGGCAGAAGGGAAGGACTCGACGGAGCATGGCAGTGGACCTCGTGGCGATCGATGGGGAGCTTATGGATCTCCATGGAGACTACAGCGAGGGGCATGCCATCCGCGCCCGCGGAGCCTCGGACGCAGAATCACCGGAGAAACGGGGTGATGGACGAGCGCGCGGGGTGAGACGGGTTGTGCCACGGAGGGGGCCGCGGAGGGACAGCGGATCCTGATCGTCGATCGACCGCGCTCGCAGCCTTCGCCTCGCTCGCAGTGGCGTGCAGCGACCCCGCCCCTTCGCCCACCGACGTCCCGACGACCGACGTCGGAATGGACGTCCCTTCGACCGATGTGGGCGGCGACGCGGGCAGCGTGTGCGCCCCGCCCGCCTACCCCGCCGCCCGCACCAGCCCTGCCACCAGGGCGTAGTGCAGCCCGCACGCGAGCACCGTCATCGCGTGAAACACCTCGTGGTACCCGAACACCCCCGGCACCGGGTTGGGCCGCCGCGCCGCGTAGGTCACCGCGCCCAGCGAGTACACCAGGCCGCCGCCGATGAGCAGCGCGAGCTGCGCGGGCGAGAGCGCGTCGCGCACGGCGCCGAAGTACGGCACCACCGTCCACCCGACGAAGAGGTACAGCGCCGCCGTGAAGGGCTTCGGCGCGTGCACCCAGAAGATCGACTGGAGCACCCCCAGCGCGGCCGCCAGCCAAACCCAGAAGAGCAGCCGCGAGCCCACGGCCTCGGGCAGCCCGAGCCGGCACAGCGGGGTGTACGTCCCGGCGATGAGCACGAAGATCGCCGCGTGGTCGAGCCGCTTCATGAAGGCCCGTGGCTTCGGCTGCCACATGGGCCGGTGGTAGACCGCGCTCACCGTGAGCAGGGTGCACACGCTCAGCGCGTAGACGCCCGCCGCCACGGCCGCCCGCGCGGTGGGCGCCATCGCGACCAGGATGCTCCCCGCCCCGAAGGCCGCGACGGCGCTCCAGTGGTGGATCACCCCGCGCAGCGTCGGCTTCACCAGCAGCGGCGCGGCGGCCGTGACGGCGCGCTCAGCGGAGGGTGCCATCGGGCTCACCCAGCACGGTGTTGTCGATGAGCCGTGTGGCGCCGATCTTCACCGCGACCGCGAGCACGGCGCGGGCCCCGTCGGGCAGCGGGGTGGCCGGGAGGGTGAGCTCGTCGGCGTCGCGCAGGTCGATGTAGTCGACGCTGTCGACCGACCCGGCGAGCCCCTGCGACACGACATCGAGCAGGGCGATGACGCTGCGCTCGCCGCGCGCGTAGAGGGCCCGCGCGGCGCGGAGCGACGCCGGGATGGCGGTCGCCCGCGCCCGGTCGAGGGGGCTGAGGTAGCGGTTGCGCGAGCTCAGGGCGAGGCCGTCGGGCTCGCGCACCGTGCCCAGGCCCACGACCTCCACCGGGAGGAAGAGGTCGCGCGCGAGGCGCGAGATCACCCGGAGCTGCTGGTAGTCCTTGCGGCCGAAGACCGCGACGCAGGGGCCCGCGAGGGCGAAGAGCCGGGTCACCACGGTGGCGACGCCCTCGAAGTGCGTGGGGCGGGTGAGGCCGCACATCGGCCCGGCGAGCTCGGCGACGCGCACGCGGGTCTGGTCGCCCGGCGGGTACATCGCCCCGGCCGAGGGGGCGAACACCGCGTCGACGCCCGCGGCGGCGCAGCGGGCGACGTCGGCGTCGAGCTCGCGGGGGTAGCGCGCGAGGTCTTCGTTGGGCCCGAACTGCGTCGGGTTGACGAAGACCGACACCGCGACGAGGCCGTCGGGCCCCACGCGGCGCCGGGCCTCGGTCATCAGGGCGATGTGGCCGTGATGGAGGGCGCCCATGGTCGGCACCAGCGCCACCCGGCGGCCCTGCGCGCGGGCCTGGTCGCAGGCGGCGCGGAAGGCCTCCGGGGCGTGGACGACCACGGGGAGCGGGTCAGTGGGTCGGCCCATAGGTCGCCGGGACGTGGCGGGGGGGGAGGACGTCGGCGACCGGGTTGCGGGGCTCGACCGGCAGGCCGAAGCTGTGCTCGGGGCCCGGGAAGGCGCCCGCGCGCACCTCGTCGACGTAGGCGCGCGTGGCCTCCGTCCCGAGGCGGAAGAACTCCTGGAAGCGCTTCACGAAGCGGGGCTTCATGGTGTCGTTGAGCCCGAGCAGGTCGTAGCTCACGAGGATCTGCCCGTCGCACCCGACGCCCGCGCCGATGCCGATGGTGGGCACCTCGAGGGCGCGCGTGATGCGCTCGGCGAGCGGCGCCGGGACGCCCTCCACCACCACGGCGTAGGCGCCCGCCTCGGCCACGGCGATGGCGTCCTCCAGGATGGCGTCGGCGCCGTCGTCGCTGCGCCCCTGCACCTTGAAGCCGCCCATGGCGTGCACCCGCTGCGGCATGAGCCCGACGTGGGCCATGACGGGGATGCCCATGCGCACCATGCGGCGGATGACGTCGGCGATCTCCTGGCCGCCTTCGAGCTTCACGGACTCGGCGCCGCCCTCCTTCATCAGCCGGCCCGCGCTCATGAGCGCCGCGTCGGAGGAGCTCTGGTAGCTCATGAAGGGCATGTCGCCGATGAGGTGCGCGCGCTGCGTCCCGCGGGCGACCGCGCGGCAGTGGTAGATCACCTCGTCGAGGGTCACCGGGAGGGTGCTCGTCCCACCCTGGATGACCATCCCGAGGGAGTCGCCCACGAGGATCGCGTCGACCCCCGCGCCATCGAACATCCGCGCGAAGGTCGCGTCGTAGGCGGTGACCATCGCGAGCTTGTCGCCGCGCCCCGCGGAGGACTTCCGCGCGCGCAGCTCCGGGACCGTGATCTTGGACGGCATCGGAGAACCAGTGTTTCTGCCGGTCACGGCCGTCGTCATGACGGTCCGCGCCAACAGCGTTGGGTGTAGCACTGCACCCCCGCGGATGGAAACACCGCCCCCCCCCCTGCGGAGGGCGACCGTCAGCGGGCGCGCGTCGCGGCGCCGGGGAGCACGGACACGATGTGCACCTCCACGCGGCGGTTGGTCGCGCGGCCCTCGGCGGTAGCGTTGATGGCCACCGGGCGGTCGGGGCCGAGCCCGTGGGCCTCGACGCGGTCGGGCAGGATGCCGTGGTCGATGAGGTAGGTGCGCACGGCGCGGGCGCGGCGCGCCGACAGGTCGAGGTTGGCCGCGCGGTCGCCGCGGTCGTCGGTGTGGCCCTGGATGTCCACCCGGGTGAGCTCCGCGTGGGCGCGCAGCACGGCCACGAGCGCGTCGAGGATCTCGAAGCTCCGCCGCCCGACGATGCGGTCGCTGCCGGTGATGAAGTTCACCGGGTTGCCCTGGAGCTCGATCATCCCCGAGCGGATCTCCACCGTCGGCGCCTGCGTCTCCGGGCAGCCGTCGTCGTCGGTGATGTTGTTGAAGGTCTCCGCCTGCGCGGGGCATCGGTCGCGGGAGTCCATGTACCCGTCGCCGTCGCGGTCGCCCTCGGGGCAGCCGGCGCGCGCCGGGTCGGGCGTCACGCCCTGCGGCACCGCGGGGCAGGCGTCGTCGTGGTCCGTCACCCCATCGCGGTCGCCGTCCGGGGCCGGGCAGCCGGGGCGCATCGGGTCGGCCTGCGGCCCCTGCGGCACGTCGACGCACACGTCCCGGTCGTCGGGCACCCTATCGCCGTCGCGGTCGCGCTCGGGGCACCCGCGGCGGAACTCGTCGGGCCGCTCGCCGGGCGGCGTGGTCGGGCAGAGGTCCCCCGAGTCGGGCACCCCGTCGCCGTCGGTGTCGATGGTCGGGCACCCGCGGCGCGCGGGGTCGGCGCTCGGGCCCGCGGAGAGGTCCGGGCACACGTCGTCGGCGTCGGGTGCCCCATCGGCGTCGCGATCGGACACCGCCCGCGGGCCCTCGGCGCGGCCGGAGCTCGTGTGCAGCGAGAGGGAGACGCCCCCCACGAGGTAGCGAGCGTCGTCGGGGAAGGGGTCGGCGCTCCCGTCGTCGAGGGTGTCGGGCTGCACGGTCTGGCCGTAGCGCAGCATCGGTCCCACCGAGAGCGCGGGGCTCACCTGGAACTCGAAGCCCGCGCCCATGTCCACCTGGAGCGCGCGCACGTCGCCGGTCATCCCGACGCCCACGTTGCCGTCCACGAAGACCCGCCCGACGGTGCCCACCCGGGGCTCGAAGCGCGCCCCCAGCATCGGGGCGAACACCCACCCCGACTCGCGCCCGCCCCGCGCCGGAAACACCCAGTTGGAAAGCGAGGCCTGCAGCGCGAGCGCGTCGGTGAGCGACCAGGCGAGGCGCAGCGCGCCGTGCAGCGCGAGTCCGAAGCCCTTGGCGTCGCCGTTGAACGCCCTGGGGTCGTCGTTGCGCTGGAAGCCCGAGAGCATCGAGCCCGCGCCGAGCTCCAGCCGCGCGGCGAAGCGGTCGCGCGTCGTCTGGGCCTGCGCGGGCAGCGCGGTGAGGGTCAGCCCGAGCACACAGCGGGCGATCGTTGCCACGGGCCTCGGCATGAAGAACCTCTATCCTCCTCGTCGGGCACCGGGCACCGGCGTACAGGCCCGCGATGATCGCCCAAGCGCGACGCGGGCACCAACATTCGCCCCGTGCGGCCCTCCCCATGGACGCCTCGCGACGCCCCGACCGCATTCGGTCGGTCGTCACCCCGAGGCTCGAAACTACCGGCTGGCGGGAGGGCAGTGCATTAGGATTCCCAACGGGCGATGGTGCGCGGCCACTGCTTCAGAACGTGGAGAGAGCGTCTGTGATGGTTTCGTCGGTCACGACACGCGGGGCCCTCCTCGCAGGCCTCCTCGCCGCGGCGCTGTCCCAGGGCTGCGTGCGCTTCGGCGCCGCGGTGGTGGGCGGCGACGGCTCCGTCGTCGACGTCGATGTCCTCGACGCGCCCGCCGTAGACGCGCCCGCCGTTGACGCGCTCGACGCCGCCGCGCTCGACGCCTCGGCCGTCTCCGACGCGACCGACGTCCCCGCCGCCGACGTCCCCGCGACCGACGTCCCCGCGGCCGATGTCCCGGCGGTCGACGCGCCCTCGGGCTGCGTCCAGAACGACGACTGCGCCGACCCCCGCCGTCCCCTCTGCGCCGTCGCCACGGGACGCTGCGTGGGCTGCCTGAGCTCCCCCGACACCTGTCCCCTCCGGCGCTTCTGCGACACCACGACCGAGACCTGCCAGGACGGCTGCCTCGACGACCGCGACTGCGCCCCCATGGGCAACGTCGACGCCGGTGGGCTCCCGCGCCGCTGCGACGTGGTGCGCCACACCTGCGGCGACTGCGTGACGGACTCCGACTGCCCCCCGGGGGCCGCGTGCGTGGGCGGCGCCTGCGCCGCGGGCTGCGCGGCGGGCCGACCGTGCGCGGCCGGGCTCGACTGCTGCGACGGCGCCTGCGTCGACGTGCGCACGAGCGCGGTGCACTGCGGCGGCTGCGGCGTGCGCTGCGATCTGCTGCACAGCAACCCCGTCTGCGCGGCGGGCGCGTGCGCCGTGGGCACCTGCCTCAGCGCCTTCGGGGACTGCGACGGCCGCGCCGACAACGGCTGCGAGGCCGACCTCGCGGGCGACGGGCGGCACTGCGGGGCGTGCGGCCGGGCCTGCGCGGCGGGGCAGGTGTGCGCCACGGGCGCCTGCCGCGCGGTGTGCGCCGGGACGCAGACCGCGTGCGGCACGAGCTGCGCCGACCTGAGCCTGGACGTCGCCAACTGCGGCGTGTGCGGCCGGCGCTGCGGCGGCGGTCAGGTGTGCGCGCTGGGCGCGTGTCAGCTCGACTGCGCCTCCGTCGGCGAGACCCTCTGCGCGGGGGCCTGCGCGCGCACCAACAGCGACCCCTTCCACTGCGGCCGCTGCGGCAACCGCTGCGCGGCGGGCCCTGGGGCCACGGCGGTGTGCGTGGGCGGCGGGTGCGGGCTCGTCTGCGCGACCGGGCTCGGCGACTGCGACGGGTCGGCCGCGACGGGCTGCGAGGCCAGCCTCACGAGCGACCTGCGCAACTGCGGGGCGTGCGGGCGGGCGTGCGCGACGGCCAACGCGTCGGCGGCGTGCTCGGCCGGGCGCTGCGCGATCGTGCGCTGCGATGTGGGCTACGGCGACTGCGACGGCGACCCGGGCAACGGGTGCGAGACCGCGCTCGGGGCCGACGGGCGCCACTGCGGGGCCTGCGGGGTGGTCTGCGGCGGCGGGACGGTGTGCACCAACGGGGCCTGCGCGCCGCGCCCGGGGACGACGGTCATCAGCGGCCCGACGGTGGTCAACACGGTGCGCGCGGCGGTGAACGGCGCGGCGGGCTCGACGACGCTGCGGCTGGGCGAAGGGGTCGGGGCCTTCACGGCGGGGTCGCAGGTGCTCATCCACCAGACGCAGTCGCGGGCCGGGGACGCGGGGCGCTACGAGCTGCGCCGGGTGATCGCGGTGGGCTCTGGGGCGCTCACGCTCGACGCGCCGCTGGGCCGCGGGTACACGACCGACCCGGCGGCCGGGGCGAGGGCGCAGGCCGTGATGGTCCAGTCATACATGGACCTGTATGTCGCCGCCGGGGGTGTGCTCTCGGCCCCCGCGTGGGACGGGCGCTTCGGCGGGGTGCTGGCCGTCGACGTGACGGGCGACGCGGTGATCGAGGGGCAGGTGAGCATGGACGGCCGGGGGTTCCGCGGGTCGGCG
>CAIOSS010000852.1 GCA_903860995.1 uncultured delta proteobacterium
CGCCGACCCGCGCCGCCTGCGCGACCTGCTGCGCCCCGAGTCGCGCCGCGAGCTCGACGCCGCCGCCGTCCCGCTGCTGCTGCCGCGCGACGAGCGCATGGTCGCCGTCGCCGTCGTCACCGCGGGGCCTCGCTGGGTCGCCGCGTCCATCCCCCTGGCCGACCTCACGGTCTCCATCCACGGCAACGCCAACCGCCACGACCCGACGCCCGTCGAGGTGCTCCGCCACGCGTCCACCCTGCGCGGCGTGCCCGCCACGGTGTCGCGCAACGAGCTCATCCGCGTCGCCACCTGGGAGGAGAACGGCGTCGCCTGGTCGCTGGAGGTCGAGTGCAGCAACCGCCCCGACCTCGACGCCCGCTGCGTGCAGGAGGACTACCTCCGCGCGCTCGCGGCCTCCCTCGTCGAGGTGCGCCCGTGAGGCGCCCCGCCCTCGCCGCCGCCCTCGCGCTCTGCGCCTCGCCGGCCTTCGCGCAGTTCACCTACCGCCCCGCCGGGGAGCTCGTCACGGGCAGCGGCCGGGGCCGACCCGACATGACCAGCTACGCGCCCGGGATGCGCTTCCCCATCGAGAGCGGGCCCGCCTACGCCAACTCGCAGGTGTGGGGCGTCGGGGGCAACTCCGGCCCGAGCGGCTCGCAGTGCGACGCGCGCAATCGCTCGTACCCGTGGCGCGACAACTACTGCGAGAGCCGCTCGTGGGACATGCCCATGTGCCCGTCGGGGACGGGGCACCAGGGGCAGGACATCCGCGCCGCCAACTGCCAGGACAACGTGCACTGGTCGGTGGCCGCCGCCACCGGGCGCGTCACCAACGTGGGCTCGTACTCCGTGTACCTCATGGGCGACGACGGCACCCGCTACGACTACCTCCACCTGCGCAGCGTGCAGGTCGCCGTCGGGGCCCGCGTGGTGCGCGGCGACCGCATCGGCAAGGTCTCCAACAACTTCGGCGGCACCGCCACCACCATCCACCTGCACTTCAACATCCAGCGCGCCGTCAGCGGCTTCGGCAACGTCTACGCGCCCACCTACGGGGCCCTCATTGAGGCCTACCAGCGGCTCTTGAGCGTGACCGACCCCACGGACGCCGGCGTCGTGCCCAGGGACGTCCCGGTGGTCCTCGATGTGCCAAGAGATGTCCCCATCGATGTGGCAAGAGACGTCCCCGTCGATGTGGCAAGAGACGTCGGGACCGACACCCCGGTGGTGATCGATGTCGCGAGGGACGTCCCGAGGGATGCCCCCCTCGACGCGGCGCGCGACGTACCGAGGGACAACGGCGTCGACGCCCCCGCGGCGCGCGACCTCGGCTCCGCCCCCGTCGACGTCGGGACCGACACCGGCCCCGAGGCCCTTGAAGACGCGACCGCCGAGGCGCCCCCGGCGGAGGAGCCCGGCTGCGGGTGCCGCACGCCCCCCACGCGCACCCGCACGAGCGGGGCCTGGCTGATGGCCCTCGTGGCCCTCGGGCTGCGGCGTCGCAGGGGCCTCAGCCCGGGCGCGCCATCGCCTCGCCGATGACCGAGAAGAAGCGCATGCGGGCGCGCAGCGGCAGCGCCCCGGCGTGGCGGAAGAGCACGCGCCCCTCGCGGCTGATCACCATCACGTAGCTGGTCGACGGGCGGAAGCGGTACGCGCCGGACATCGTGCTGGTCCAGTCCATCAGGATCTCCATGCCCTGCTGGCGGGCGATGTCGATGACGGCGTCGCGCGCGAAGCCCGCCGCCGGCCAGAAGCTGTACCCGCTGAGGTTGGCCACCGGGACCACCGCGACGTCGCGGGTGAGGTCCTGCGCGCGCGCCCGCTCGGCGAGCTCGCGCTTGAGGTCGTTGTTCTGCTGGTTGGAGTCGCGGTCTTCGTAGATGAGGATCACCACCTGGCCCTGGTAGTCGCGCAGCCGGCGGGTGCGGCCGCTGGTGCCCTCCAGGGAGAAGTCCGGCGCCAGCGGGGGGAGCGGGGCCGCAGGCGCAGGCGCGACCACCGTCTCGGGCGCAGCGGGCGCAGCGGGGGGCGGCCCGGCGTCGGGCACCGGGTCGGCGCTGGCGGACAACGATGCGAGCCCGAGGCCCAGGGTCAGCCACAACCGCGTGTTCACGTTTCGATCTCCATGCATGGTCGTCAGGGTCCCCCGTCGGAGGGGAGGGAGGGGGGCCGTGCGGGACTCAGGGCCGCGTTGCGCCGCGCTGGGAGAGCGCGCGCTCGAGGGACATCCGATGATCGGACAGCGCGCCCACGAGCGCAATGCCTCCGACCTTACGCACGTGCTCGGCGAGCGCGACCGCCCCGGCGCCGCCCACGAACCAAGGCCGACCCGCGCACGCGGCCGCGTAGGCGTCGAGGCGCGCGGCGTCGCGCGCGGCGTCGCGCACCAGGGTGACGGAGAGACCGACGGCGTCGGGGTCGAGCTGTTGGATGGCATCGGCGACGGCCCCCGGCGGCGTGCGCGCGCCGAGATTCACCGTTCGGATGCCCCAGGCCGCCATCTGGATCGCGACGCCGTGCAATCCGATGACGTGGTCTTCGTCTTCGACGCACGCGAGCAGCACCCGCCAGCGGGCGTCGCTGGGCTGCGCGAGGCGCGCCAGGGTGCCCGCGGCGCCCTGGATGAGCCCCGACGCGACGTGCTCGTGGGCGATGGAAATGCTGCCGTCGTGCCAGAGGTCGCCGATGCGCC
The DNA here is from genome assembly GCA_903860995.1 of uncultured delta proteobacterium. Taxonomy (GTDB): domain Bacteria; phylum Myxococcota_A; class Polyangia; order Polyangiales; genus SCUS01. The sequence goes on from CAIOSS010000852.1 coordinate 2,678, forward strand.
GCAGGGCGGGGCCGAGCACCTGGTCGAAGACCTCCTGCGCGTTGCCGATGTACAGCGCGCGGGCGAGCTCCTGCTGCAGCCGATCGGTGTCGAAGGCGCGCACCGCGGCGACGACGGCGTCGAGGGCGAGGGAGGCCGCCGGCGGCAGGTCGCCCGGGGTCGGGGGTTGCGCGGCAGGGGCCGTCGCGCGGTCGCCGTGCACGATGCGGGCGGCCTCCGCGATGGCGAGGCCGCCCGCGCACAGGTCGCGCAGGCGCTTGAGCTCCGCCACGTCGTCGTCGCTGTACAGCCGGTACGCCGCGGCGGTGCGGGCCGGGCTCGGGATGCCGTAGCGCCGCTCCCAGGCGCGCAGCGTCGCCGCCGGGACGCCCGTCAATTCAGCGACCACGTTGATTCGGTAGCGACCGGGCGCGACTTTCATGCATCCATTCTCACGAGCAACAACGCGTCGTCGTACCGCTACTTCACCACCGCGGTCGATGATAGAGAGGGCCCAAGGGCAGATCAACAATGGATAATTCTCCACAGGGTGACACCACCGACCGCAGGCCTCACGCGGTGGTCATCGGCAGCGGCTTCGGGGGCCTCGCGGCCGCGGTGCGCCTGGGCGCTCGCGGTTATCGGGTGACGGTGCTGGAGAAGTCCGACACGCCCGGGGGGAGGGCCATCGTGCACCGCCAGGACGGCTTCGTGTTCGACGCGGGGCCGACGGTGGTGACGGCGCCATTCCTCTTCGAAGAGCTGTGGGCGCTGTGCGGTCGGAAGATGTCCGATGACGTCGACATGCGGCCGGTGACGCCGTTCTATCGCATCCGCTTCCACGACGGATCGCACTTCGACTACACGGGCGACGCCGCGGCGATGCGCGCCGAGGTGGCGAAGATCTCCCCCGCCGACGTCGACGGCTACGAGCGCTTCGTGCGCATGAGCGAGGACATCTTCCGGGTGGGCTTCGAGAAGCTCGCGCACGTGCCGTTTCCCGACGTGTTCTCGATGCTCAAGATCTTGCCTGAGATGGTGAAGCTGGAGAGCTACCGTACGGTGTACGGGCTGGTGTCGAAGTTCCTGAAGCACGAAAAGCTCCGGCAGGTGATGAGCTTTCACCCGCTGCTGGTGGGGGGCAATCCCTTCAGCACGACGTCGATCTACACCCTCATCGCCTTTCTCGAGCGGAAGTGGGGTGTGCACTTCCCGGTCGGGGGGACCGGCGAGCTCGTCAAGGGTCTGGTGAACCTCATCGAAGTGTCGCAGCGCGGCGCCGTGCGCTGCGGCGCGGAGGTGAAGCGCATCACCCTCGACGGCCGCAGGGCCACCGGGGTCGAGCTGGTCAATGGAGAGCTCATCCCCGCGGCGGTGGTGGTCTCCAACGCCGACTCGGCGTGGACCTACCGCTACCTCGTCGCCCCGGAGGCCCGGAAGACCTGGACCGACGCGCGCATCGAGCGGGCGCGGTACTCCATGTCCCTCTTCGTCTGGTATTTCGGCACCGACCGGAAGTACGACGACGTCGCGCACCACACCATCCTGCTGGGTCCGCGCTACCGCGAGCTGCTCGACGACATCTTCGAGAAGAAGATCCTCGCGGAGGACTTCTCGCTCTACCTCCACCGCCCGACGGCCACCGATCCGTCGATGGCCCCGGAGGGCTGCGACGGGTTCTATGTGCTCTCGCCGGTGCCGCACCTCGAAGCCAACATCGACTGGGCCGAGCGCGGCGAAGCGTACCGTCGCTCCATCGAGGCCTACCTGTCGAAGACCATAATGCCCGACCTCGCGAAGCACGTCGTGAGCTCGCGGGTGCTCACGCCGCAGCAGTTCCAGGACGACCTGCTGTCCTTCAAGGGCGCGGCCTTCGCGATGGAGCCCGTGCTCACCCAGAGCGCGTGGTTTCGCCCGCACAACCAGAGCGAGGACATCGAGAACCTCTACCTGGTCGGCGCGGGCACGCACCCCGGAGCGGGCATGCCCGGGGTGCTGTCCTCGGCGCGGGTGCTCGACACCGTGGTGCCCGATGCTCGCCCTGCCTGACCCCTACGAAGACGACGTCCGGCGCTGCCGGGAGATCCTCCGCGCCGGGTCGAAGAGCTTCTACGCCGCGTCGCTCTTCCTCCCCGGCCGGGTGCGCGGCCCCGCGTCGGTGCTCTACGCCTTCTGCCGCGTGGCCGACGACGCGGTCGACCTCGTGTCCCCGCAGCACGCCCCGGAGGCCATCGCCCGCATGCGCGAGCGCCTCGAGAAGATCTACGACGGCGTCCCCAACGACAGCCCGGTCGACCGCGCGCTCGCCGTGGTAGCGAAGCGCTTCGGGCTGCCGCGCGCCGTCCTCGAGGCCATGCTCGACGGCTTCGCGTGGGACGTCGAGGGCAGGCGCTACGCCGACCTGGACGCCCTCCAGGGCTACTGCGCCCGCGTGGCGGCGACGGTCGGCGTGATGATGACCGTGCTCATGGGGCGCCGCGACCCCGGGGTGCTGGCGCGCGCCTGCGACCTCGGCGTGGCGATGCAGCTCACCAACATCTGCCGCGACGTGGGCGAAGACGCCCGCAACGGCCGGGTGTACCTCCCCGCGGCCTGGCTCGAGGAGGCCGGCGTCGACGTCGAGGCCCTGCTGCGCGCGCCGAGCTTCAGCGCACCGCTGGGCGCGGTCATCGAGCGCACGCTGGCCGAGGCCGACCGGCTGTACGCGCGCTCCGACGCGGGCGTGGCGATGCTGCCGCGCGGCTGCCGCATGGCCATCCGCGCGGCGCGGCTGCTCTACTCCGACATCGGGGCCGAGCTGCGGCGCCGCGGCTGCGACTCCGTGGCGACCCGCGCGGTGGTGCCCGGCGGGCGCAAGCTGGGGCTGCTGGCGAGAGCGTACGGGGCGTGGTTCACGGCCGACCGGGCGCCCGCGGCGGACGACCCCCCGGCGCTGCCCGCGGTGCGCTTCCTCGTGGAGGCGGTGGCCTGAATGACCCCCGAGGTGGTGGTGATGGAGCGGTTCTCCAACGCGTCGCGTGACCTCACCCCCCAACCCCCTCTCCATGAATGGAGAGGGGGAGCGGAGTGCGATGAAATCGCCTGAACTTCCCCTGTTTGCTCCC
>CAIOSS010000853.1 GCA_903860995.1 uncultured delta proteobacterium
CTTCGCGTCCGTCGAGAGGTGGAGCCCTCGCGTGCGCCAGCGCACCCAGAAGTAGCCGTTGGGGTCGTCGACCGCGCCGTCCTCATCGTCGCCCTCGCAGCGCTCACCCTGGCGTCGCACCCGGATCGCCGCACCGTCGTGCTCGCGGGTGCGGGTGAAGGTCGCGATCGCTCGCAGCGTCGCGCCCGTGTCGGGGTCAATGCGGTCGATCTGGACGGTCGGCGACACCTCCGGCACGAAGGCGCCCCGCAGCGCCGGGCGGGGCCCCACGGGCGGCAGGAAGTAGAAGCCCGCGACGCGGCTGGCCTCAGGGCCGTGGACCGCATCCGAGAGGGCGGCCTGCTCCCGCTGCACCAACAAATCGGGCGCGTCTGTGCAGGCGACGGCGCCGAACAGCACCCCAACGCCCAACCGGACGACCGCACGACGCGGTCCCCGACCGCCGATCACCGGGAGCGGTCGTGCGCTCCTCGATTCCAACCAGCACATCGTGTTCATGGCGATGCCTCCCTCCGAGCGTTCATTCCCCCAATGGCAGTGGAGCTGACGACCCCTGCACTTCCCCCCCGAACTCCCTCTCGCGCGTGGTCTCACGCGAGCGCCCGCTGTTCCCGCCTGGCGGGCTCGGAGCGCGAGGAGAACTCGGTATCAACTCTCGTGCCGTGGGCGCCGTCTCCGCCACGCGATGGCCGAGATCCAGGGCGTTCGTGGGGTCGAATGCCGCGGCTCTCTCCGGGCTGTCACGGGTCGGTGCGAGGCGCTCCGCCACACCTGCGTCGCTCGTGGTGCTTGCGCCGCGCCGAGGTGGGGACGAGCTCCTCCCCGGCGCCAACGCCATCGCGAAGGATGGAGGCGGAGCCTACGGCGCGCGCGTGAACTCGAGCGCCGTGACCGAGTGCGCTGGCACCGGGTACACGAACGTCGCCCCGGGCACGCTCAGCGTTCGAGACACGATGCGCACGGCGTCGACCGGCCCGCCGACGTTCTCGTTCGTCGCCCGCACCGAGTCCCCCGCGATCTCCCAGGCACGGACCGTCGTACCCGGCAGGAATCCGCGAAGGTCGAACGTGATCGGGATCGCAAGGGTCTCGTGTCGGCTCAGCACGATCACCCGCAGCGAGCGACCGCTGTCGGCGAGGCTCGCGTACGCCCGCACGTAGGGCGCCGACCCGGCGAAGCCGTCCCACCAGATCGGGCCGTTGCTCCAGTAGCTCGGCACGTTCTGCGGCACCACGGCCACGAGGCGATCGCCGAAGTGCTCGCGGTACAACTGCTGCGCGAGCGCCTTCGGGCGGATGATCCTGAAGTCGCCCGGCTCGCACTCCTTGCCCTGGAGCGCGCCGAAGCGTGCGTTCTGGATCTCGTAGTAGGCCGCGGTGCTGATGCCGGCGGTGAGCAGCTCGCCGAGGATGCCGCCGTAGCACACGGCGTTGGGCATTCCCCACTGCGAGTAGGCGACGCCGGGCGACGGTCCGCCGCCAGGGGGGTCCTCCGCGCAGTCGAACTCGCCGAACACGATCTCGATCTGCGACGCGCGCGCCGGTGCCTCGTCGCGCAGGATCCCGCGCACGCGCGCCACCAGCTGCGGGATCGCCTCCGACTCGGCCATGATCTCGCTGGGAATCGCTCGCGCGTACTCGCGATGGTTGGGGTACCAGTGGACGTCCACCGCATCGATCACGTCGCCCGCGAGGCGCACGACGCCGCGGTTCCAGGCGTCTTCGTTGTACGTGCCGAACGCGGCGGCCAGGCGGGTCCCGGGGACGCGCGCTCGAAGGGCGGTGGCGTAGGCGTGCAGGTCGCGGGCGTAGTCCGCCGCGCTGCGGAAGTCGGCGTCCCAGTCGCCCCAGACCTCGTTGCCGATGTTGACCCACGCGACGCGGAGGCCGCGAGCGCGCGCGTCGGCGATCCAGTTCGCCGAGTCGGCCGGGCTGCTCCGGATCAGGTTCGTCTCGAGGATGAGCCCCATGCCCTGGGTCGCCGCGAGGTCGGCGACCGCGGGCCAGGTCCACCGGTCGCCGCACGGGCCCCGATGGTTGTCGCTCCAGAGGAACTCCGCGGGCTCGTCGCCCGCCGGGAATCGCACGAGCGGGTACTGCCCCGCGAGCGCCCGCACCGCCGACACGTTCTGACTGGTCGACTCGAGGTTCGCACCGTAGACGTCGCGGCTGATCGCCCCGCGGTCCAGGGTGGTGTCGATCACGATCCGCGGCGTCAGGTCTCCGCCTCCCGTGTCAACGCCCCCGAGGTCCGCCGGGACCGTGTCGGTGCGGACGTCCGATGGGGCGTCGGCGCCCGTGTCCGTGCCCAGATCGGGAAGCACCGGCGCGTCGGTGACGTCTCGCGGGACGTCCAGGGCGGCGTCGATGCCGGCGTCCGGCGGGCGCGCGCAGGCGACGTATCCGACCTCCGAGTAGCAGTCGTTGTCGCTGTCGCAGAAGCAGCGGGCCTCGCCGGGCCAGCAATAGCGGATGTATCCCGCGGCGTTGCGCGGCTGCCCCAGGTTGTCCGTGGTCGTGGGCTCCGGCGGGCATGCTCCGGCATCAACCCGGGCGTCGATGCCGGTGTCCGTCGGGACATCGCGCGGGACATCGATCGTGGCGTCGATGCCAGCATCGGCGCCAGCGTCTGTCGGCGACGTACAGGGCACGTAGCCATCGAGGGCGTAGCAGTCGTTGTCCTGGTCGCAGAAGCAGAGCGCGTCTCCTGGCCAGCAGTAGCGGATCTGCCCGGCGGCGTTGCGCGGCTGGCCCCGTGAGTCGGGTGCGACGGTCTCCAGACAGACCGCGGCCGAGCGCGCCGTCCCGATGGATGAATCGATCGCGCACCCGAGTGACAGTGCGACGGCCATGGCTCCCAATCGCGCCGACCATGAGTGGTTCATTGTGGCCTTCCCCTGGTGAAGCAATCCATTGATAAACATCGGGCCCGATCGACTTCCTTCCAGTAGACCGAGGCGCTTCTGCGATGTCAGGGACGCGTCGTCCGTCGGCTACGGCTTCGCCTGCGGGAAGCGATGGGAGCTGGATGAGGCGGGCGGCGTCCGCGTTCCGACACTCATCCGTGGGGTGCCTCGGACCAGGCACACCCGCGAGCGGTCGCGGAGCGGGGTTCGCGCCCGTGCGACGCTGATACCGAAGGACCCTGCGTTGGGTCCCACGAGCGACACCGAGGGGATGGGCGGAAGCCCCGACGCATTGCCGAGGAAGACTTGAGCGTAGTTGCCACCGGGGGCGCCCACGACCACGTCAGCGAAGCCGTCGCCATTGAGGTCCCCTGCGCCCGCGACCGAGGAGCCGAAGCCGTCGGACGCGGTCGATTCCACCCACGTGGCGACGGGCGGCGGGCCGCCGCTGAGGACGCTCCCAAGGTAGAGGGAGGCGGCGTTGTAATTGCCTACGATGACGTCGGAGAGCCCGTCGCCATCGACGTCCCCTGCGCCAGCGCCCACTCCGGTGAAGGGATAGAGCGAGAGCGGTGGAGCCCCGATGCGGACCGGGGCGGCGACTCCGGCAGGCTCACCCAAATACACCCACGTCTGGCCGAGTTGCGCGGAGCCTACCAGGACGTCGGCGTAGCCGTCGCCGTTGACGTCCCCCGCACCCGATACCGTCACCGGAAGGAAATGCGAGGGATCCCGGGAGCCTGGTACGCTCCAGTTGAGTGGCGTCACCACGGTCGCAGCGCTGGTGGGCCACGGGCCCGACGTCGGCGGCGCGCTCGCAATGCCCGTCGGGATGCTCGTGGCGCTCCCGAGATACAGGTATCCCGTGCTGAAGTAACCGTGGCGAAGGTAAATGGGGATATCCGGCAGGTCCGCGTAGACGTAGGTCGATGCCCCCACGAGCACGTCGCCGTAGCCGTCGCCGTTGACGTCCCCCACCCCGGCCACCGAGTCGGCGAACCTCCCGACGTTGGGGTCGGCCGTCGAGATCGTGCTCGACGGCGACGACGGCAGGCCGCTCGCGCTTCCGAGAAAGACGTCCGCCCGGCTCGACGCCGTCGCACCGACGACCACATCCGCGTAGCCGTCGCCGTTGACGTCTCCGGCGCTCGAGAGCGACAGGCCGAGCGAGTGCCCGATGGCGTCGGGACCAGTGATGGTCGTGGCGGGCGTGGTCGCCAGCCCCGTCGCGTTCCCGAGGTAGACGTAGACGCGCCCGACCCCGCTGGCGGCGCCGTTGGCGACGACCGCGAGGTCCGCGAACCCGTCGCCGTTGACGTCCCCGGCGCTCACCACGATGCGCCCGAACTCGCCGCCCGCTCCGTCAGGTCCGGTGAGCGTCGTGGCAGGCGTGGTCGACGGCCCCGTCGCGCTACCGAGGTAGACGTACACGCGCCCGACGCCACCGGCCGCGGCGCTCGCGCCGACCGCGACGTCGGCGAAGCCATCGCCGTTGGCGTCCACGAAGGTGCCCCAGCTCGAGTCCACGGGCGCGCTCCGCGCTCCGACGGCGAACTCCCACGTCGGCGAGACGAAGGTCCCGAGGCCATCCACCGCGCGACCAAGGAGGCGCCAGAAGACAACCCCGTGGGGGAGGGGGGCGGTCGGTGCCACGTGGTCGCCCGTGACGTCGAACGCCGCGATGACCTCCGCGCAAGCGCGGTCGCGACAGACCTGGACGCGGGCACCCGTGGCGCCGCTCGGCAACGACCAGCGGAGGGTCGGCGTGCGCGACGTCACCGTCGCAGTGGACAGCGGCGCAATCAGCCTCGGAGGCGCCAGCAGCACGCACACCGCCTCGCGGCACACCTGACCTGCGCCACACGCCGCTCCATCGGGTGCGACCGGGTTGCTACACGCCCCAGTCGTCGGGCCGCACGTGCCCGCGACGTGACACGCATCGCTCGTCGCACAGCTCACACCCAGGCAGCGGCACGCATCACCGACGTGGTTGCCCACCGAGTCGTGCTGGTCGGCGTTGGTCACCGTCGGGCAGTTGTCGTCCCAGTCGAAGACGCCATCGCCGTCTCCGTCCACCGCGGGGCGGTCGATGCGGAAGCGGATCACCAGGTCGTGGTCCCGCCGCAGCGCGACGAACTCGTTGCGATCGATCGCGCGCCGATCGCGCTCGCGGTCCACCACGCGGACGTCGGCGAAGCCCAGCTCGCGCCCACCGGGCACGCGCACCCGGATGCGGTACTTCGCGTCCGTCGAGAGGTGGAGCCCTCGCGTGCGCCAGCGCACCCAGAAGTAGCCGTCGGGGTCGTCGACCGCGCCGTCCTCATCGTCGCCCTCGCAGCGCTCACCCTGGCGTCGCACCCGGATCGCCGCGCCGTCGTGGTCGCGGGTGCGGGTGAA